>JAHFTO010000075.1 GCA_023269355.1 Chlamydiota bacterium
AGGAATATTCTCAAAGCGCCCTGCCAAACTTTCTGAGAGCCCTTTTTGCATGAGCCAGGGAGAGGAGCCAAGGATCATTACGGATAAATTAATCCCATTGCGCGTGTCTTTGTCCCATAGTAATTTAATCGCATCAGACCAATGCGGAATCTTTTGTACTTCGTCAATAATGAGCAATGCGCCCTGAGCTGACTCGATTTTATTTCTTGCTACTTCCCACTGCTGTTGAATCCATGCCACATTTTGCAAGGTAGCCAAGTCTGCCGAGATATAATGAGATGGCTTCTTGACCTCCTCTACGACTTGCAATGCCAATGTGGTTTTACCGACCTGTCTTGGCCCAAGAAGGACCTGAATGAATTTACGCGGCTCCTTAAGACGTTTAACCAACTGAGTAAAAATAGGGCGTTTTTTCATGGGGAGTCCTTGGAATATTTATTTTTACTCAGTATACTGAGGAATTTCACTCAATGCAATGAGTAAAAATTAAATTGAAGCAAAATAAATCCGTAACATTCTGACTATCTAGACGTTAAGATAATTTCACAGGGCGCGAAATTAGTCCAAAGTCCAATTACACCTCGGCAAATTGCTTGGCCGCCTGCTCAATTTGAACATGATAGCATTTGTAGCAGACGGGATAATACCTCTCTTCTGCGCCAAGCTGCACGACAGGTCCATCAAGCGTAGCCACACCGTCGACATGTTTCAAATTTGCGACCGATTTGCGGTTGCAGTAATGGCACGTCGACTTGACCTCTTCGATCGAATCGGCAAGTTCCATGAGCCGCAAAGAACCATCAAACAGCCGTGTGCGAAAATCGGTGCGCAGACCATAGCAGATGACAGGCACATCTTTAAGGAGAGTGATCTTCCTCAACTCTTCGATATTATGCCCGGTCAAAAATTGCGCCTCATCGACAAGAATGCAACTGACGCCTTCCCAATGCATTTCAAGAAGTGGTGTTTTAGGCGCGACCAGTATATCTGCCGCCATCTCAAGGCCGGCGCGCGATTTAATGCTTTCTTTTCCAAATCGTGTGTCCAATTCTG
The DNA here is from genome assembly GCA_023269355.1 of Chlamydiota bacterium. GTDB lineage: Bacteria > Chlamydiota > Chlamydiia > Chlamydiales > Rhabdochlamydiaceae > CAJCIW01. The sequence continues at coordinate 1,054 of JAHFTO010000075.1, forward strand.
GTCGGAGTAAAAGAATGCGCTTGCCCTGCTGGCGGTAATTGTGTGCGACAGCTAGCAAGTTCAATGTTTTTGCACTTCCTACGGTTCCATAACGAAAATAGAGCTTAGCCATGGTCTCATCCCCCTTTTTTGAGGAAGATACTCCAGCAGTTTGATTTTGGCAAAGGATTTAGCTTTAACTTTTTTTCCCTTTTCGACATAAGAAACCCTTACTTTCAAATATTCTTGGAGGAAGTGATGATGCTGATGACCGACATCCATGTGCGCTCATTCACCGGATCTGGACTTAAACCCTATATTCACTCTGTCGCCAAACTGCGCATGGAGGTCTTCAAAGATTATCCCTGTTTTGAAGAACCTGATCTTGAACGCGAGACGCAATACATGAGAAAAATTGCTTCGAATAAAGAATCGATCGGGGTGCTGATCTTTGATAACACCACGCTTGTGGGAGTCGCTCTTGGCTGTCCCCTCTCAGTGGAAGAAACAGCTCTTAAGCGCCCCTTCAAAGACGCTCACAAAGACATCGACACTTACTTCTTTTTTGGAGATTCAGCGCTTTTAAAACAGTACCGCGGTCGCGGCATTGGACATCATTTCTTTGATGCGAGAGAGGCCCACGTCATCCACCTTAAAAAATACAAGCACATCTGCTTTTGCGCTCCAGACTCCCAAGAATTCGATCCTCGGAAACCCAAAGATTTCATCCCCTTATTTGATTTTTGGCGCAAAAGAGGATATATCCACCACCCGGAAATGAAATGTTATCCCGTTTGGAAAGCAACGGGTGAAGCTCACCCGACTGAAAAAGAGTTGAGCTTTTGGATCAAGGACCTGCATTAAGACGCCTCAAAGGAATCTAGGAAGGGATTGCTTTCTATGTGTTTGGCATGAGATGGGGGGTAGTTGATCGTCAGCCTGTATAAGGTCCCCTTGACGATGATTAGGCGTCCCTTGACTTCGTCTTTTCCCTGTTTCATTTTAAAATCGAGTACGCGGTGACTTCCCAGCATCTTAAACTCCTTTTCGATGAGTTCTGCACCTGGCGTATGATGCATCATCAAATCTAAAACCCCTTTAAGCAGCGTCGTATCGCCGGCCAACCTCCATTTCCGTGGAAGCTCTAAATGGGTCAGTGAATAATAGATCTTCTCGTTTTCGTCACTTGTAATTTCTTCATAACTGAGCACTTTTCCAGAATCCGGAACAACAAGCTCCTTAGAGACCTGCTCTGGGTCTGTCGGGAACGACACCTTAAACCCGACGTCGGAAGACGAATATTGAACCCAGCCATCGACCGCAATCCCCTTTCCTAGTCCAACGCTCCATAAAGCCAAAACATTGCCAAAGATCGCAGCTAGCATAAAAGCGGAACTTGCCGCGAAAGCGCAAAACTTTCTTTTAAATGAAATATTCTTTTGACTCACTGTCCCTAACCCATTAGGGAAGAAAAGCGCTCTTTTAAGGGCAGATGTGTAGGAGAGTGGATGCCCCTTGGAAGAGTGTATGGAAAGCCCGAACAGGGCCGTTCCCGGGGTTGTTGCCCACCTACTGATCATAAAAGCTTCAAGAGGTGCCCATAGAAGAGGAACTGAGACAGCTAGAAAATAGTAAAAAAGAGGACCATAGAAAAAAGGAAGAAACAGAGAGAGCGCCCCAAGGAAGAGATAGCAAAGGCAATAATCGCAAAAACGGGCAAGGGCACGAAATAAGAAACTAGTTTTAAATCCAAACATTGTAAAAACCTCTTTTTAATGCCGACATGATAACACACGGCGCAATTAACTATATAAACTAAATTAATTAACACATGCTTAAATAAAAAATATTACATTGACGCGCGATTGAAAATTATGTATAATGGTCTCATCAATTCATCTTAAAAGATTAAGGTTATTATGACCATACATGGCCCGGCACCGACAAGGTGTATTTCAAGTCATCTGATGTCTAACTTGCTGACATGGGGAAATCGAGATGGAAGCGAAGAGGCGTGGCCTAATGTCCGCACGGGAACGGCAAATCCTTTGACGCTTCTTGCTAAAGTATCCTTGACTTATGTGGGTCTTGGCATTCTAGC
>JAHFTO010000020.1 GCA_023269355.1 Chlamydiota bacterium
ATATATACTTTAATCCTATCGGAAACGTGCTGCATCTGAGAGGCAACAATCACACCGCAGAAAATAAGAACGCAGAGCGGCAATGCCCAATAGACCCACTTTTGACGGGACAAAATGAAAAGGACGACAAAAGCAGAAAAAATAATGGCCACAGTCCCGTTGTCAGGTTCAATCAAGATCAATCCAATTGGAATAGATAGCTTGGCGAGCAATTTAAGAAATGGAATCAGCTCTAGAGGCTCTGTCCTAAAGGAAATCACCCGGATAAAATAGAGCGGGATCAAAAATTTTACAAACTCGGACGGCTGAAAAGAATTGCCAAAGACATTAATCCAGCGATGAGCCCCATTGATCTGCTGACCTAGACCTGGCACAAAGACTAAAATCAAAAGCACGGTAGCGCCTATGAGGACGCCGCCGCTTAGCTTGACCAAATTCTGGTAACCAATAAACCAAATGAGAGCAGCTACAGGACCTCCCACAAGTGCGTATAATAGCTGTTTGATAAGCGCGTGATGGGTGCTCCTATCCAAAAAGCGATCGAGAACTTCAGCAGAGGTCGTGTTGAAGATCATCATCAGTCCCAAAGCAAACAGAAGAACAATCGCAATAAGTAGGCTTAAAGCATAGCGGTTCATTGAATTCTAATTTGGTCACCGGGTTTCAGATGGCGCGCTTGATCTTCGGTCATTTGATTGAGCTTAAGCAGAGTTTCGACCTTCATATGATTTTTGACAGCGATGGTCCAAGGACTGTCCCCCTTTTTCACTGTATAATACTTGATTGAAGTATCGCTGGGTTGTTCTACAGGTGCTGGTGGAGAATAAGCGATCGAGGAAGTGTCCGCTTTGTTCATCGTTTTATTGGGGATTTTAAGAACTTGGCCGATGCGCAGGTTGGTGCTCGTCAGTTTATTGACTTTCATGATATCAGCAACTGTTGTGTGATGATGGCGGGCGATTTTTTCAAGAACATCCCCTTTTTTGACTTTGATTTCTGTGAAATCTGGAGCTGTCTTTGCTTGTGGAGCAACAGGAGCGATTAAAGTTTGAGCAAAGGGTTTTTCTTGAGCTCGCTCTGATGGGGCTTCGCTTTGTGCGATCGCCTTCAAATCATCCGCAAAACTTGAGGTAGTCGGGGCAGGAGCTGCGGCTTCAGAAGGCGCCTGCGCTATAGCGTTTTGCGAGAACTGCTGCAGAGCGCGATCGACTTCATCTACAGCGTTAGAGGTTTTTTCCTGTTTGAAAACAACCTCCGGCGTTTGCTGGTGAATCGAGGGAGCAGCGACGAATTCATCGCTAGGGGACGATTTAATAGCGCTTGCAAACAGCACAACAAGCAAGCCTGCATTGATCAAAACAGCAACAATAATCATATCTCTTCGATTCACGGTATTCTCCTTCCTTCATACAATTTATAGACACAATGCTGAAATGCCTCTCCTCGGTGCGTATAATCTCGAAACATATCATAGCTCGAGCAGCCTGGGGACAAGAGGACAGTGTCTCCTTGCTTTGCATCGTCTGCAGCTGTTTGCACTGCTAAGTCCAGTGTCTCAGCAAGTTTAACATTAAAATGGGGGTTCAGCTCATTATAAATTTTTTGCGCTGCTTGGCCAATAGCAATGATCTGCTTGACTTTACCGGCGAAGTGATCTTTCCAGAGAAGATAAGAAGATCCCTTGTCCACTCCCCCCGCAATCAAAATCACTGGTCCTTTCATCGCCCTCACAGCTTTAATAACAGCATCGATATTTGTTCCCTTACTATCATCATAATAGAAGACGCCATCGATTTCACGCACAAACTCAACGCGGTGCGGCGGCTTCTTAAATGTCTCTAGAGCTCTCAAAAATTGCTTTTCTGTCACAGAGAATCCTTGGCAGAGCGCCCACGCAGCCATTGCATTTTCATAATCGTGCTCTTTCATATCTCTATAATTGAAAAAAGAATTTCCAGGGCTTGAAAAGATCATTGCATTATGTGCCGCAAGCAGTTTACCAAACTCACGAGCTGCCTGTTCTTGCACGTAAAAAGGCGCATCCTTTTTCATCAGATACTGCAACTTGCATTTGGCAGCCGCATATGCCTCCATGTCGGTATAGCGGTCGAGGTGGTCAGGAGTGATATTTAATAAAACGGCAGACTCAAAAACGGGCGTGAACATCGTCTCCAATTGAAACGAGCTCAGCTCCACAACAAAAACTTCGCTGTCATCGGGCTGTAACAAATAATGGCATAGAGCCTGTCCAACGTTCCCTAGCGCTTTTGTCTTGATCCCCACAGAATTTAAAACATGGCAGGTAAGAAGTGTTACTGTCGTTTTGCCATTTGTCCCTGTGACGGCAAGTAGCGGTTTTTGAAAAAAGGGAAGTGCTAGTTCTGCTTCTCCGATGACAGGAACTTGATGCTTTCTTGCCTCTTGATAAATCGGATTTTTAGGAGAGATTCCAGGAGAGACGACTAAACGCTCTACCCGGCTCCAATCGATCGGATCGCAGCTAGGCTGTACAACGAGTCCCTGTACTTGAAGCTTGTGAATTTCAGGACTATTTTGCAAGTGAGACCGGTTGTCATCCACACCGACTACAACTCTGCCATTTCTTAACAAAAACTCAGCTGCTGCTATTCCGCTGACTCCGAGACCTAAGACAAGAGTGACTCTTTCCATAAGAGACTGTCCACAAACTACTGAAATTTCAAAGAAGCGATTCCAAAGATAGCAAGGATTAAGCCTATAATCCAAAAACGCAACACGACCTTCGTCTCCGGCCATCCCTTATACTCAAAATGATGGTGAAGTGGAGCGCAAAGAAACACCCGCTTTTGATTGCGGAGCTTATAGCTACCCACTTGCAAGATCACAGAAAGCGTCTCAGCGACAAAAATACCACCCACAATGGCAAATAATACTTCTCTGCGCAAAAGCACCGCGCTAACACCCAGGACGCCTCCCAAAGCAAGCGATCCCGTATCACCCATAAAAACTTGCGCAGGATATCCATTGTACCATAAAAAACCCAGGCACGCTCCCATCAAAGCAAACAGATAAACAGCGATCTCGCCGCTTTCTTCGATATAAATAATATTCAGATAGCGGGACATCTCTAAATTGTTCGATAAAAACGCAAATAAGCCAAGCACGCCTGCAGCCATCACCACACATCCAGAAGCTAGTCCATCTAAACCATCGGTTAAGTTGACTGCATTAGATGATCCGGTGATCACAAACATCGTAAATAAAATGCCAAAAATAATTCCGGCCCCTTTCAAAATGACGATCGGTTCTTTAAAAAAGGGAAGAAAATAGCGGGACATGTATTCTTGGGTCGTCAGCGTTGTACCGGCGTACTCTGATTTTCCATCCTCTTTCTTCACAAGGGTGATTTGTTCCTTGGCAGAGGGAGAAGAGAAAGATTTACCGTGATTGAAAGTTTTTGTAAGGGAGGGGCAAAAAAGAAATAGCGCAATGATCAGGCCGAGTAAATTCTGTAAAATAAACTTCTTCTTAGCGCTTAAGCCCTTAGAATTTTTAAGTCTCATCTTCAGGAAATCATCGTAGCCGCCCAAAATTCCCAGCCAGATTGTTGTCAGGAGCAAAATCCACGTGAAGACGCTCCTTAAGTCCATCCACAAGAACAAAGAGATGATCATGGAGGTCAAAATGAGAATCCCTCCCATTGTCGGCGTTTCTTTCTTCTTCTTATGCAATTGAGCAAGCATGGGGCAATCATCCACCCGAATCGACTGTCCGGTTTTTAACTCGTACAGGATCTTGATGAAACGGGGGCCCAAAAAAATGCAAAAAAGAAGAGAAGTCAACGCAGCAAGAAGCATTCGCGTCGATGAATAAGCAAACGCAACAGGGATTTTCATCCCCAGCGAACTGGTTAGAAACTGATAAAGCAGTAAAATCACGGCAACTGTCTGGAGTAAGTTAGAGACCTAACACCATCTTACCCAGACACCGCAAAAAAACCAAAGGAAAAAACTAATCCTCTAAGAAAGTGTTTGAGAACTAAGGCTTCGTCGATTTTCGGGATTATTTTGGCCGCTTTTTAAGTCTTTTTCGGGGAGTAATATGCGCACGTTTGATATTACTCCCCGAAAAAGACTTAAAAAGCGGCTCAAAAGAACCTGAAAATCGACAGAAGCTTAGCTTTCATTCACTTTCTAAAATGAGCCACATCTTTTTGGTGTTTGCTCCTTTGATAAGGACAACGTCCCCTTCTTGAGCCAGCTCAAAAACGCGTTGTTTGATGGCTCCTAATTGATCAAAATATTCTACGGGGCGACTTGCCTTATTGAATACATCCACCATCGGCTTGCATTCTTCTCCTAAGCAGAGCAAATGATCGACGTAATCGAGTGCGATGGTAGCCACTTTTTCATGCGATGCATCGGAAAAAACTCCCAAATCGGGCATCGTTCCCAATACGGCAATCTTTTTTCTTCCCGCTTTTGGAATAGGAAGACTCACAAGCGCTGCACGTACTGAATCCTCACTCGAATTGTAAGAATCGTTGATAAATACAATTCCCTTCTGCTCCACTTTTTCAAACCTTTGCTTAAAAGTAGCCAGCTTTGGAATTTGAGAGATGATCTCTTCCCACTGCATCCCCATTTTCCTAGCTACAGCTACAGCGCCCATAAAATTTTCACACAGGTGCAAAGCAGCAAATGGTAAACTAAACTCAGGAGAGCGCTCATTGCCCTCTTTCACATAAAAATTTCCACCTTGAGCGCATAGCAAAAAGTCGCACTGGCGACCTTCCTCTTCAAGCCCGTAGGTCATTTTTTGACAGCTTCCCGTTTTAGAAGAAGGGTATTGAGTGACTTGATAATTTAAAATGCCCGTTTGTGTCAAAGGATGGGATAAAATTTCTGCTTTAGCTTCTGAAATTCCTTCTATTCCATTTGCAAAAAATCCAGCGTGGGCAAGAGCAATTTTTGTGATCACGGAGATCTCCGGCGGAGTAATTGCGATTAACTTTTCAATCTGATGAAACCCTGTCATTCCCATCTCTACTACAAAAACTTCTCCGTCTCCTTGGTAATTGAGAATACTTAGAGGAACTCCCACTTGAGAATTGGCATTGCCAGGAGTTTTACCGACTCGAAATTTTCCTTCTAAAAGTGTGGCGATAAATTCTTTTGTCGTCGTCTTTCCCACTGACCCCGTTACTGCGACAACTCTGGCATTTCTTGAAGCATGCACTACTTTAGCAAGCATCTGCAAAGAAGTGAGCACGTCATCTACGGGAAGAAGTTGCAGTCCAAATCCTTCTCCGCGATACTCCTTACTAACGACGGCTGCAATGGCACCCTTTGCTGCAATTTCTTCCAAGTAGCGGTGACCATCGACACGTTCTCCCTGCATAGCAAAGAATAAATCTCCAGGAAGCACTTCGCGGCTGTCTTGCTTAAACCCTCGTATAACTCCAGAAACTTTTACATTGCACCCCAAGCACTGCGCTATTTGGGCAAGATCCTTCTTTAGCATTTTTTATCTCCCGATCTAAGTATACATGATTTTATGATGTGGAAAAAATTACCTGCAATAACAAAAGAACTCAAAAATCGACAGAACCCAAGTAACGAAAGAGGTCTAAAGAAATCATTAAAAATTAGACACAAAAAAAAGCTGGCAAACCGATGGATCTGCCAGCTCCGTATGAAGCGAACCACAGAGGGTAAAAGCACCCTCTTGAACTCTAGAAGCGGTAGCCGATTGTGCTACGTCCGCCGAAATAGTTCTCATGGTGTTTGCTGCCATGGAGGTAAATATCAAAGGGTTCGATGCGAACATCCCAATGCTTTTTATATCCAAAACGGAAAGTAAACGGCACCGCTACATCAATACCAAACACTGGGCTTCCCCAATGATGATGTCTATGAGAAACAGGCCCGCCAACGAGTCCTTTCACATTGAAACCTAGGTTAAAAACATCCGTGAACTCATGGTCATAAAGAACACCGATTGTACCATAAAGGACTCCTGCCTTTGTGGAACCGTGAATATGGTGATGTTTTTGCCACCAGCACCATCTTTCGTTTGTCTCTTTGAAATAACCAATTCCTGCAAATGGTGTGAAATGATCACGGCCATTCCAGAAGTAGTTATAGCCTAAGCGAAATTCACCTTCAGCAATGATACGATTATGGTGGTGGAATAAAGCTGGGGTAGCCCAAGCCTCCAAACCTGCATAAAAAGCATCGACTTTTGTACGCTCGTAAGTCACATGCCATGGAGTAAACACCGCCATGCGATTGTTGTACTCAATGTAGGGAGTTGGAGCTGCTTGTTGGTTATTTTGCGCAGAGTCCGCATGCACTAAGGCAGTCGCAGCGCAAACTGTAGATAGAGCTAGAAATAATGATTTCATATTTTTGTTCCGTAAGGTTTTGAAGGTTGCGATAGGTTCTACGAACACATCATAAACATTTTGCAGCTTATCCAAACCCAGATTTTTTTTTAAATAAAAATCTGATCACGGAGTCAAATACACCAAAGATGCTACGCACTCAACATGCATTGTTTGCGGAAACATATCGAAGGGCTGAACGGTTTCCAAGCGATAATTCTTTTGCGTTAAGAATTGCAAATCCCGTGCAAGCGTAGCTGGGTCGCAAGAGACATAAATAATACGGCGAGGCTTTTTCTCTATGAGTGTCTCTAAAAAAATCGGCTCGCATCCTTTTCTCGGCGGATTTAAAATCGCTACATCCACTTCACCTAGCGTCGCTATCTTCTCTTCAGCAAGCCCGCAGATAAACTGAGTGTTTTCAATATGATTCCTCTGCGCATTTATTTTAGCATCAACAATCGCCTCAGCCACAAACTCGATTCCTATCACCTCTTTTGCAACGCGAGCTGCAAGAAGCGATAGAGTGCCAACGCCACAATAAGCATCCAAAACGCGTTCATTTCCCGTGAAATGCGCCAGTTCGAGCACCTTTTTGTAAAGCGCTTCGGCTTGCATCGGATTCACCTGAAAAAAAGAAGCTGGAGAAACTTTAAAATCCAGCCCGCATAATTTCTCCTCAATCCATCCTTGCCCAGCAAGTGTCTGAAACTGACTTCCCAAAATCACATTGCTGTCGGTTGGATTAATATTCTGAACAACCCCTTTTATCTCAGACATCGCTTGCAAAATCCGGTCTGCAAGAGAGTTCAACGGCTCTTTGGTCCTTGTCACAAGAACGACAAGAATTTGTTTGGCGTGGACGGCTGTCTTAATAAGAACATGCTTGAGATCTGTTGTTTTTGAATGTTTTAAGAAACTTTGAATGTGACCGAGAGCTTTTTCTCCCAAAGCACAATGGATTCCGCATTGCTCAATTTCCACAAGATCGTGAGTATTGCGAGCAAAGAGCCCTAAACGATTATTGCTGCTAACAGGCAGTTGGATTTTATTGCGGTACGCCAAAGGCTGGGGAGAGGAAATGCATGGCAGCACTTCGGTATCAAGCTTTGCAATCCTTTGCAATGCATCGACAACGCGCATCCGTTTTGCCTCCAGCTGCTCGCGATATTCTAAATGCATAAGCTGGCAGCCGCCACATCTGCCAAAAAGCGGACAAGAGGGCTCTATACGCTGAGGAGAGCGACTAAAAAATTGGACAACTTGCGCGCGCGCAAATGTTTTACGCCGCTCGCAAATACGAGCGCGCACCTTTTCTCCTGGCAATGCGCCATCGACAAAAAGGGTGAACCCTTCATAGCGCCCAACCCCCTCGCCATTGATCCCTAAGCGTTCAATGACAAGGTCTATTTCCTGTTCAAGCTGAATTGGCATTAAAAAATACTCCAATGAGCCGAAGAGTATACACTACTTATCGCCGCAGGGTCAAATTCATATTGACGTCATATTGCTCTTTTAAGCATACTATTCGCATTAAACGGTGGTATAGCCAAGTGGTAAGGCAGAAGCCTGCAAAGCTTCCATCCCCAGTTCAAATCTGGGTGCCACCTTCAACTTAAAATTAAAGTTGTGCTCTATCTAGTCTCTACTCCCATAGGAAACCTCTCTGATCTTTCCTTCCGTGCAGTCCAACAATTAAAAAAATGTGATTACATCTTATGTGAAGACACGCGCCACAGCAGCGGCCTTCTTCGCCACTATGAAATTCAAATTCCTCTTTACTCATTTCATAAATTTAATGAGACAAAAGCCGAAGACCGCGTTATTGAAGATCTCAAAAATGGGATGACAATAGCTCTCATTTCGGATGCCGGAACCCCCCTTATCTCAGATCCAGGCCAAGACCTCGTTTCCCGATGCCGCAAAGAAGACATTCCCGTGAGTGCAATACCAGGACCTTGCGCCATCATTGATGCTCTTGTTCTATCAGGACTTGCTTGCTGTCCTTTTCAGTTCATCGGATTTCTTCCTAAAAAAGAAAAAGAACTACAGACATTTTTATCTCAAGCTCTTCTTTACACAGGAACAACCATCGCATACGAAACACCCCATCGCATTGAGGAAACCCTTTCTGAACTTGTTCGCTTATGTCCCCAAAGAAAACTCTGTATCGCCAGAGAACTGACCAAGCTTCACGAGGAATGCCTGCAAGGCACTGCAGCTGAATTGCTCGAACACTTTCAAAAGTGTCCACCGCGAGGCGAAATTGTACTTCTGATCAGTCCACCTGAGGAACAGATCTCCTTTGAACATCTTTCTTTAGAGGAGCTGGTCGATATGCTGCAAAAAGATCTCCATTTGGGCAAAACTGAAGCTATCAAAACAGCAGCCCAAATGCGCAATCTCCCAAAAAGAGAAGTTTACAAGCATTTTGTTAACGATTAAGAAAGTGTTTGAGAATTCAGCTTCTAAGAGCCGTTTGCTTAATAACTTTTTATTTCCTATACTAGCTTCACTTGAGGTGATGTAAAATGGTACTAGATCTTGTTCTGGATATCGGCAACTCTAAGGTGAAAGGCGCATTTTTCGAAGGGCGTAAGCTTGTGCACGCCTTTTCAGTCTCTTCACTCCCCGTCTCCAAGGAAGAATTTTTTAGCCACCTCAGCGGAAAGCAAATTCGAAACACCCTCGTCTCATCCGTCCATTCTCAAGCAGAAGAAACGATTAAAAGCTGCCTCGAGCAACAAAAAATCCCATTTATATTTCTCGATTACTCCAAACTCAAACTCATCCTTGACGTCGATGAACCAGATCAGCTCGGGCACGATAGAATCGCAAACGCCTATGGCGCACTGGCGCACTTCCCCATCAATGACTGCATCGTTATTGATATAGGAACTGCCATCACCGCAGATTTTGTCGCTAAAGAAGGGCGCTATGTAGGTGGGATGATCTACCTTGGAGCAGCGCTTTGTGCAAAGGCGCTTGCGGAATTCACTGACAAACTTCCCCTCGTCTCTCCTCAAAAGCCACCTTCTGCACTTGCGAAAACAACACAGACCCATCTTCAAGGCGGCATTTACTATGGCCAGCTTGGAGCCATTGAGAGGTTGATCGATGAACTGAGAGTCTCAGCCCCCTCCCCCGGCAGCGTAAAAATCATCGCAACAGGAGGAGCTGCTCGACCCGAAGAAACCAGCTTTGCGAGCGATTTGCAAGAGCTCGTTGACTTAATTGATCCGCACCTGACCTTGCTCGGGCTGCACGAAATACTTTCTGAAATAATTAACAAGGAATAAACACTATGTCTACACCCAAAGAATTGATTTTTGAAGAAGAAGCGCGAAATAAGCTTCGCGAAGGAATTGACAAGCTCGCTGATATTGTCGGCGTAACCCTTGGACCCAAAGGTCGCAATGTCGGCCTGCAAGCATCCTGGGGAGCTCCTACAATCACCAACGATGGCAACAGCATTGTCAAAGACATCGAGCTGAAAGATCAGTACGCAAATATGGGCGTATCCCTTGGCAAAGAAGTTGCTAGCAAAATGAAAGAAATATGCGGAGATGGAACAACCTCGAGCATCCTCCTGCTAAGAGCACTTGTTCAAAATGGCGTTAAGAACATTGCGTCTGGCTCCTCACCCATCACCCTCAAGCGAGGAATGGACAAAGCAGTTGAGGCTATCATCGCAGAACTGGAAAAGGTTGCCATCAGCATTAAAAGTGAAAGTGAGACAAAAAATATCGCCATCGCATCGGCTTCTGGAAATACTGCTATTGGCGAAATGATCGCAGACGCTGTGAAAAAAGTCGGCAAAGAAGGCGTTATCACCATCGAAGAAGGCAAAGGAACTGAGACTGCCGTTGAAATGGTCGAAGGAATGCAGTTCGACCGCGGCTACCTAAGCGCTTACTTCTGCACAAATGCAGAAGCTATGAGCGTCGAAATGCACAGCGCAAAAGTCTTGATCACCGACAAAAAAATCTCGTCAGTCCAAGAGATTCTTTCCATTCTTCAAGCCGTTGCCACCATCGGCGCTGAGCTCATCATCATCGCTGAAGATATCGAAGGCGATGCACTCTCTACCCTTGTGGTCAATAAACTGCGCGGCACACTCAAAGTCGCAGCCGTCAAAGCGCCAGGTTTTGGAGACCGCCGCAAAGCGATGCTCGAAGACATCGCTATCTTAACCGGAGGCACTTTAATCTCTGAAGAAACAGGCACCCTCCTTAAAGACGCTACGATCGAAATGCTCGGCTCAGCGGAAAAAATCCTTATCAACAAAGATAAAACAACAATTGTCGGCGGCAAAGGAGCCAAAAACGCCATTGACGCTAGAATCAAACAAATCGAAGCAGAAATCGATAAAACGACAAGCTCTTACGATAAAGAGAAACTTGAAGAGCGCAAAGCAAAACTAAGCGGTGGCGTTGCCGTCATCCGCGTCGGTGCTGCAACAGAGCCTGAGATGAAGCAAAAAAAACAAATGTTCGAAGACAGCTTAAGCTCCACACGCGCAGCGATCGAAGAAGGGATCGTCATCGGCGGCGGATGCGCCCTTTTAAGATCTAGCAAATCGGCATCCTTAAAGCTCGATAAAGAAGAGTCCATCGGCGCTCAGATCGTCTTTAACGCCTGTGAAGCTCCATTCAAGCAAATCGTTTCCAACACCGGCTTTGATAGTTCGGTCATTCTCGACGAAGTCCTGAGTGCAAGCCAGAATTTTGGATTCAACGCTCTCTCTGAAAAAGTGGAAGACCTCGTGCAAGCCGGCGTTGTCGACCCAGCCAAAGTCGTCAAAAACGCTTTGCGCTTTGCAGTCTCTACAGCTGGCATTGTCCTCCTCTCCGAAGCATTGATCGGCAATGCTCCTGAAGAGACAGAAGAGAAGAAGTAATTTCCATCTACCGGATCCCCTAACGGGGATCCGGAACAACCCAAAAAAATTCATGAAACGCGCTGCAGTCCTACCCGCACTTGGCATCGGCGACGGCTTGCTAATGATGATCGCCTCTGAGCAGCTCAAAGCGCACGGCTACCAAGTCACCACTTTCCACAATGCACTTCCCCAGCTTTCCTCATGGTTTCCAGGGCATGATTTGCAAACACTTTCTGCCGAAGAAAAAGTACTAGAAACTCTCTCCTCTTACGACCTCATCCTCATCGAAAATGACAATTCCACCAAAGTCAAGCATCTGATCCACCATTGTAGAAAGCGCCTCTCTATTTTCTATCCCACCTATCTCTCTACAAAGCATGCGCCGCTGAATCCCATGGACAAAGTGTTCGATCCAAACCTCCCCATGGCAGACAATATTGCTTTCTCCATTGCATCCCTATTGCAAATGCAGGCTCCCTCTAAAGACAATGGTCTCACTCCCCCATCTACACTCAAGCATCGCTGTAACAAAACTCAAGTCCTCATTCACCCGACGAGCCGAGTGCCCTCTAAAAACTGGAAAGCCAGCGGATTTATCCAAGTCGCAAAAAAGCTCGCGGCCCAAGGCCTAAAACCTCTTTTTTGTGTCAGCCCAGAAGAACAAAAAGCCTGGGGGTTTGTGCAACAATGGGATCTCCCTCTTATTATTGCACCCACCCTTGCCCACCTCGCAGCAATCATCTACGAATCAGGCATCGTCATCGGCAACGACTCTCTTGCTGGCCATTTGGCCTCTAATCTGCACATTCCCTCAGTGATCATAGCAAATGATTCCAAACGCATGCGCCTGTGGCGCCCCGGGTGGCTGCAAGGGCAGCTCGTTTTGCCTCCTTTCTATCTGCCCAATTGGAAATTCTTACGCCTTAAGGAAAACCATTGGCAGCATTTCATTACACCCAGCAAGGTTCTCAAAATCTTTGATCTTCTTTTGCAAAACTAATATTTATTTTAAAAAAATTAATTAACCTGTACTGTGAGGTAAAAGTCACAAAAGGGGTACCTATGAATCGATCCAAGAAACAGCTTACAACTAAGCTCCGCAAACAAATGTCCAAAACCATCCGCAATGCACAAACGGGTATCATCGCTTATGAAGGCTTAAAACCCGATAGCAAGCTTCAAAAAGAAGCCTATAAACAATTTCCGCATCAACCCCCTTCAAGAAAGAAAAAATATTTTTCAGAACTCAAATTGAAAATGAAAGAGGCTAAAGCCAAAGGGCAAAAGTCTGTATCCAAACGCACGACCCCAGGCACAGTCCCTTCCGATTCCACGCCTGCCCACTCGCACCGCGAGGGCAAACGCTGGATGAAAACTTTAATTAAGCAAAACTTAAGCGACCGCACCGTTGCAGCCCATAGAGGCAGAAAAAAGTAAGTATACTGAGGTCGTCCTGAAACTTGGAATTTGGAGTCAACTTGGGTGTATTTTTAATGGCGGATAAAATATAATAAATCTTCCGCCGTTATTAAACTTTATTTTATGCAAACAGCTGAAAAACCTCTCTTCCGTTTCGCTCACATCTCCGACCTGCATTTTTATAACCTCTCTTGGAATCCATCCCAATTTTTTTCTAAGAGGTGGCTGGGCAATCTCAACTTGAGCCTCGTGCGCAAACATACCTTTTACCCTGAAGGACTCACCTCGCTTATTCCCGTCTTTCAGGAAAAACGGATCGATGCCGTGTTGATCACAGGCGACCTCACTTCTACCTCTCATGAGAAAGAGTTCCAACTCGCAAAACAATTCATCGATCAATTACAGAGTGAAAAATTCAAAGTGTTCACCCTGCCCGGCAATCACGACCACTACACCAAAAATGCATACAAGAATAAGCTTTTCTACAAGTATTTCGACACCCATTACACCTCTTCTTCTGATCCTGTCTCCTCTTTAAGCCTCAAAGACGACGGAATAGCAGCCAGCCCTATGGGTCATGGATGGTGGCTCTTTGCCCTAGATACAGCGCTTGCCACATCGCTGCTATCCTCTAATGGCTATTTCTCATCAGAACTTCAGCAGAAGCTAGAAACAGCCTTAAATGACCTTCCCCAAGATCACAATGTGATCCTCCTCAACCACTTTCCTCTTTTTGCTAATGAATCCCCAAGAAAAAGTCTCATTCGCAGAGAAGCGCTCCAAAACATCCTCGAGAGATTTCCCAAGATCAAGCTCTTTCTCCATGGCCATACCCACCGCCACTGCATCGCTGACTTGCGCGCTAGCCATCTTCCCCTCATCCTCGATAGCGGCAGCACAGCGCAAAAAAATGGCGCCACCTGGAATTTGATCGATATTTATCCTCAAGGCTGCGAGGTTGAAGTATTCACAAACAACCGTCAAAATGGACATGTTTCGTGGAAACCCCTCTCTAAATCAACATTTAAGTGGTAAATCAATGAAGCCATGGTATCAGGAAGGACTCCGCTTTAAATGCACAGGATGCGGACAGTGCTGCACTGGCTCTCCAGGCTACGTCTGGGTCTCTCCTGATGAAGCAGAAGCCATGGCAAAACGCCTCAATATCCCCCTCGAAGAATTTATTGCAAAATATACCCGGCGCATTGGCAATCGCGTTTCCCTAATCGAGCGCAAAGTCGGTAAAAATTACGACTGCGTCTTTTTAGATGGAAAACGCTGCACGGTGTACGAAGATCGCCCCAAACAGTGCCGCACCTATCCCTGGTGGAAAGAGAACATCAGTTCTTCAAAAGACTGGAAAGAAGAAGGAGTGCGCTGTGAAGGCATTAACCATCCCGACGCACCCCTTATCTCTCTAGACGAAATTAAAAAAAATCTCTCCGATTAATTTCCACAAGTCCCTGGAGCGACCAAGTTTGCACCTGTTGCTGAAACAGGTCCGCCCACATTGTTTTCTATAGAATCGATGTTGATGACGCTACCAGAAGTAGCTAGAAATCGAAAGGCTGTAGAGCCAGTTGCATTGATAGAGATATTATTATCCAAACTTAAACATTGGCTTGGCCCATTTTGAGCGGAAAAAAAATAAGCATTAGATGACGAATCAGTGGATCCAATAGTGATGGAATTATTTGTAACAGTAATACGTCTAAATACGTCTAAACCCTGGCCTATCGAAACGTTAAGACCTATAACTTGAGTTGCTGCCGAAGTAGAAACAATTTGGTTGCCAACGATCCTAGCAGTGGGAGATACGCTTGTAGTGTCATCAATAACTGCTAGGGCAGAGTCTGTATTAATAAGTTTGATAGTAATAGAGTTGTCAGAGATGTTGACTTTTGAAGCCCCTGTTAGGAAGACAGTCATACCGCTTGTAGTCAGGTTACTCGGATTGGCATTTGTGATGGAATTTTGTTCAATTGTAAAATCATACATCCCTTGAGTACTGGTGCTGTTTAATGCAACTGCAGTTTGAACTCCATTGATGATATTACTTTTTATCTCTCCTTGCATCGTTCCATAGACCGGTGTTAGGACAATTCCTTTCCCTGCTGGACTCATTTGAGTGAGTTGATTGTTATCAATGATAAATCTTCCCGCTCCAAAAAGACTGATTGCATTGGAACCAGAACCAGTGCTGCTGGATGCGAAGCTATTGTTGATAATCTTTGCATTTGAGATGCCGCTTACTGGCGAGATAATCCCCGTATTAGATCCTGTGTAGCTGATATTGAATCCTGAAACCGTATTGCTGCTTGCCACTGTGACCACATTACCGGATGCATTCGTAATCGAAGGATTATTTTTGGTCATCACAGGAATTGTCATCGAGCCTAGAGTTGTAACAAAGTGCTGTTTAGTACCTGAGCCGAAGAAAAGCTGTCCAGCTTTAAGAGTGATTCCTTGATTCATTCCGGTTGTTGTCCCATCGCCTGAGAAAACGTAGATCATCTCATTCGCAGAAGAAGCATTTTGAGCATTAACCAGAGTTGAGAAGGGACTTTCATAAGTTCCATTGGAATGGCTTGTATTATTGACAAACCAAACACTCCAAGGCTTGCCCGTTGCTGGGTTGATCGCCTTAGAATGGCGCTTGACCCTCTTAATGACAGGGATCTCAAAGCGCTGAGGTGCAAAAGCCGCCCTTGAGAACCACAGATTGCGCCCCTCTCCACAGTTTTTATCTCTGCGCTTGAGTTTTGCTCCAAAGGGCAGATTGACGCCTACTGTTCCTTGGACAATGCTGCGGAAAAGATGGTCATAGGAATAAGAAGCTTCCAAGGTGACGTATTCTTTGTATCTTCCTAAAAGCCGCGCTCTGCCTCCCCATGAAGAAGCTTCCGAAGCGCTAAAATAATAGGTTCCTGCAGCTGCATAAAGATCGTATTTCGTGCTTTGAGTAATGTGTACACCGACTTCTGCATCGCCACCGGTCAGAGCCTCTCTTTGTTTTCTTCTAAGAATGATGTTGTGGTCATGAAACTTGTCAAAAGAGGTGCCATATTTACGGCTTTTTGTGTTTCCTAAGGGAAAATAGCCATTAACGCGGTATTCCATGCGCGATCCTACGAGCTCAATACCAGGACTGAGCTGATTGACAGTGAGGCCATGGCGGTCTTGACGGACGTCATAGTAAAGATACGTCCCTAAAAAATGGCTGATGGAAAAAAGCGCTGTGCGCTCACCTATCCCTATATTGCCTGCAAACTTGCCATCATTGAACACATGGCCGCGCAGATCCAAAAAAGGCATAAAATGGTTCCAATGATCGTATATCCCAAATCCCTCTAGGGTCGTATACCCGCTTTTGTAACCAATTCCGCGCGCTTCAGTATGTCTAATCCCTGCATTCATCACATGAAAAGGAGATCTGCAATTACCGGACGTTTTTTTCATTGAGTGGCTACTCTCTTGGTGCATGGACTCCGAATCCTCTTCGTCATCTGCAATCTCATCGAGAGAGTAGGGCTCTGCGTAGCTTTCTTCCTCGGCGACTTCCTCTACATCGTAGAAGTTTGCGTCGGTGCTTTCTTCATCAGCGACCTCTTCTTCTAGATAATAGGACTGCTCATCATCTTCCGCACAAAGAGAGCTTAAGATGAACGGACATAGAACTAACATCGATTGTAAAGCTAAGCGCATTTCATACTCCACGTTCAAAGATTTAATTTTACAATTACCAAGCCACCTTTTTTTTTCAATGGTAGAGTTGTCTTCTTGTCAACATTCTGTTATTTTTATACTGTGCCTAGTCAAGTTGTGTGAATTTTTGCTCTGCGAGACGCTGCCAAATTGATCTGCTTGTCAGGGCGCAGTATAACAGACATGTGAGGAACTATGCCAACCCAAGCTACTCTACCTGAAGAAATCCAACGCCGCGTCAATGATTGGCTCACTGGGCCTTTTGATGAGAAGACCAAAGCAGAGATCCTCTCTTTAAAACAAAGCAATCCTCAAGCCCTGATCGATGCTTTTTACTCCGATCTTTCCTTTGGAACAGGAGGTCTGCGCGCTTTGATGGGCCCAGGAACCTGCCGCATAAATGTCTACACCATTCGGCTTGCAACGCAAGGCCTTGCCAACTATTTGCGCAAACAAAACTCCACCCGCAAGTTAAGCGTTCTGATTGGATTTGATTCGCGCCATCACTCCCAGGAATTTGCCGAAGAAGCGGCCAAAGTCCTCGCTGGCAATGGAATCCACGTTTATCTTTTGGCGGAGCTTAGGCCGACGCCATACATATCTTTCGCCTGCCGCTATAAAAAAGCAAATGCTGCGATTATGATCACCGCTTCTCATAATCCCAAAGAATACAATGGATACAAAGTCTACTGGAGCGACGGAGCCCAGGTCGTAGAGCCCCATGATGAAAGCATTGTCAAAGAGGTAGACAGCTTGAAAGATCTCTCTTCCGTGAAAATGACATCTTTAAACGACCCTCTCATCGAAATCGTTCCGACATCTTTAGATGACCACTATCTTTCTGCAATTGCTCCTCTTCAACATTTTCCTAAAGAATGTCAAAAAAACGGAGCTTCCTTAAAAATCGTTTACACCAGCCTCCATGGAACGGGGATCACCATGGTCCCAAAAGCCTTGAAGGCATGGGGCTTTTCTACAATCCATCTTGTCGAAAACCAAGTGACGATCGATGGCGATTTTCCCACGGTCAAATTCCCCAACCCCGAATACAAAGAAACCCTCGCCTTGGGCATCAAGCATCTGGAGAAGACAGGATCCGATATTGTGCTTGCCACCGACCCCGACGCCGATCGCATCGGGATCGTCGTGCGCCACCAGGGAAAATCAGTCCTGCTGAACGGCAACGAGATCGCTGCGATTTGCGTCGACTATCTTAGCGAGGTGCTTCCCAAAATAGAAAAAGGGGCTTTTGTCACAACAATCGTCTCAACACCGCTTCTCAAAAAAATTGCCGAAAATAATCACATGGCCTGCTTTGAAGTCCTCACCGGCTTCAAATACATCGGAGAAAAAATTCACGTTTGGGAACTATCCAAAGAGGGATATCAGTTCATTTTTGGAGCGGAGGAATCCTATGGGTATCTATTAGGCACTCACGCTCGAGATAAAGACGCCATCATTGCAGCTTGTCTCATTGCAGAGATTACACTGCATGCCAAAATGCAAGGAGAAACGCTTGTCGATCTCCTAAATCGCATCTATAAAAAGTACGGAATTTTCCGAGAAAAGCAAATAGCGATTAACTTCAGCCCAGGCAAAGAAGGAATGGAGCAAATGGCGGCGATGATGCGCAGGTTACGCTCCTCTCCACCAAAAACAATCCATGGCCAGTCTGTTGCCTCTATAGAAGATTACATGACACAAAAAACCGACTTGCCAAAATCTGATGTCCTTCTGCTGCGGCTTGAAGATCATACCCGCCTTGTGATCCGTCCCTCTGGCACAGAACCCAAAATCAAAATTTACGGATCGGTCTCTTCGGAGAATTTTGAATCTATTGAGAGTGGAATTGTAGAATGCGATGTCCGACTTGATCGATACCTAGAATCATTTAAAAAAGATGTTTCCTGATGCTAGCACTTATCACCGGCGCCTCTTCAGGCTTAGGCTTAGCTCTCAGCCATGCCCTGTTTAAACAGGGCTATTCTCTGATCTTAGTAGCAAGGAATGAAGAAAAATTAAAGGAAACTGCCGCACATCTTCCATCCTCGACGCAAACAATCTGCGCTGACCTTTCTCAACGCGAGCACCGAAAAGTCCTCATCGACATCATCCACCAGAAACAACCTGATCTTATCATCAATAACGCGGGTTTTGGTCTGTATGGCCCGGCCCATACTCAGCCCCTTTCCGAATTAAAAGAAATGGTGGAAGTAAATATTGAAGCGCTTTTAGAGCTATCCATCGAAGGGGCAAAAGCAATGCTTCAAGCGAGGAAAAAGGGAAGAATTCTCAATATTTCTTCCGCAGCAGCATTTTTCTCCTATCCGACCTTTTCTGTGTATGCTGCAACAAAAGCGTTTGTGAATTCTTTTTCAGAAAGTCTCGATGCAGAGATGAAAAGACATGAGATACGGGTATACGCTGCATGTCCAGGACAAATCGACACAAATTTCCGCGCCAAAGCCTCTAGAAATCATCCTCAGCAAAAAGATAACATGACAATGTCCGCTGAAACCGCAGCAAAACTCATCCTCAAAGAAATGGAAAAGAATAAACCCATTTTCATTGTAGACTGGCGCTACCGCATCATGGTAGCCATCAGCAGGCTCCTCCCCAAACGCCTTTTGCAAGGCTATTTAGAGAGAAGCCTAAAAGACCGTTACGTCAATCACCGCTGTTAAAGAGCTCTTCATCTGGAAAAATCACAGAGTGCAAGATCTGATCAACGCGAATCAGATAATCAAAGCGCTGGGCTCCCCACAATATGTCGTCTTCAGCGATGCTCATCCCTGAACGGATCATCGCCTGTCCAGTAAATGTATCATTATAATGGCTTGTCGCATGAATACTTCTCAAGTAACTAGCATCGATGACGCTGCTGTTCAAATTCACAGGATATTGGTCTTGCATTAAACGAGGTACATATCCATTAAGAATCGCAGTGACCGCTTGCGTCGCATAATTGACCTTGCGGAATGCGGCTGTAAACAAAAAAGCAAGTTCTGCTTGCGCATAACGCGACCCGTGTCCAAGCACGATGTGTCCAATAAAATGGTTCTTCTTTTTCTCAAAAATAGCAAAAGCGCTATAGGGATCTTGATCTTTTTCCCATCGCATCACCCATTTATGCACTGCGGCTTCAACATGTTCTTGAGTCCATGGCTGGCCATTTGTGTAAAGGGCCATTGTCTTTGGATCTGTGAATAAGCTGACATAATTGTCGAGTTGATCTGAAGTAAGAGAAACCAAAAGCAAATCATCCGTCTCAATGCGAGCGGAAATCATTCCATGTTCATGGTTAAGCGTAAGGTTGATCGATCCTTGATAGGGATCCCCTTTCCACTTGGTGATATGATCAATGGGAACGTGATTGTCACCTTCATTCGCAAAAGTCATCGTGGACATCGCTGTAAGTAAAATTGCTGTAAGCCATAGCATTTTCATAGTTCCTCCTCATTTCAAAGGCGTGTTTCAGTTTGTAAGTCTCATACAATGAACGAAATGGATTGTGAACCTCTGTAAGCAAATAATTCAAGCAATTTTTTTTAAACTGGATATTTGCCATTGGAACATCGAGGGAATGCACTCCAGAGCAATTGCCAAGAACCTATCCCGATAAAGATTTTCGTCGATTTTCGGGATAGGTTCAAAGTCCAGTTAAAAACAAAAGCCGTAGCTGAAGACAACAAGAGGCATGTACAGAGTGCAATGATTAGAAAACGTCGGCCAACTTATTTCTGCCTGAATAAAACGTAGATCCTTTGCTTCATTCCTGTATTGCTTTCCAATCACGAATTCAGGTGAGATGAAAACATTTGGCTTGTCATAGGTATGTTTATTTTTCAACAACCCTCCTGCACCCAATCCAGCACCTACATAGAGCTGAGAATTCAAATCAGGCTTGAAGTAATAATCGTAAAGAATACTCCCCTTTACTTCTGAATAGTAAACAATAGTACTTCCTTTCAGTGATAAATCCATACCGTGATGATTATTCTGAATACGATGGCCGAATCCAAAATTAGGAAGAGGAATCGGTAACGGTCCTACGCCAATAGAAAAGTAATTAACTGAATTTGTGACATCTTGTTTTCTCCCATTTGCAGATGGATCATCAGCAAATAGAACCCCAAAAGAAATAGCCAATGGGAAAACAACCATTTTTGTATAGGTTCTTAACATAGAAATATCCTTGGTTAGTGTTTTTACAAAAACAAGAAATTACAATGTTAAAAATAAACGAAGTTAAAATACACAAAAGAAACAAGTTGATAATTAATAAATTGTTAACTAATATAAAAAGACAAATAGAAATTACTGACGTTCTGGATACTTAATGCGCAAGTGGCGAGTGACCATGATCGCCTTGACGATGGCTCTTTTGACTCTTCCAAGCTCTTCAAAGGTGAGCTCGCATTCGTCAAACTGCCCATCTTCGGCTTTTTCAGCGACTAGTTTGTCGACCATCTCTGCAACAGATTCTTCAGTTGCCTCATCCATAGAGCGCGAAGCAGCTTCGACAGTATCTGCGATCATAATAATGGCTGATTCTTTTGACTTAGGTCTGGGACCTAAGTAACGGAACATTTTTTCATTAACCTTCGTAGCATCCCCGCCCATCAATTCGACCTGCTTACAGTAAAAATAGTAAACCATCGTTGTGCCGTGGTGCTCGCGAATGACATCAATGAGACTTTGAGGAAGGTGATACTTACGGGCTAACACCTCTCCCTCCTTAACGTGAGCGACGATCACATGCGTCGACTCTGAAGGAGTCAGCAGCTGGTGAATATTAAATCCACCCAGTTGATTTTCTGTAAAATAGTGGGGATTGAACAACTTTCCAATATCATGATAGAGAGTGGCTACTCGGCAAAAAAGACCATTTGCACCAATCGCCCTAGCTGCGGCTTCCGAGATATTGCCGACGACCAGGCAATGCTGATAGGTGCCTGGCGCCTCCAAACTTAACCTTCTAAGCAACTCATGATCGGGGTCCATATATTCCATCAAAGTCATATCCGTCATGACATGGAATAGCGACTCTAAAACCGGTAAAAGGCTCACCGCTAAAATGGCCGTTACGCCCAAAAACGCCGCTGTGCTGAGGAGATCGAAAGCAAAATTATAATCAAATACGCTTCCATCGATAAGATTAAAAGCAAAAATCATCGGAATCGTGCTCAGAAAGACCTTACCGCATACGGCAAAAACTTTTTTACGCTTATGAAGGCGTCTGGCAAATAAGATTGTAGTGACACTTGCGAAAAAATTGATCAGCAAAAAGGGGATATAATCCACGGCTAGAGAAGCACCAAAGATGACCAAAAGGAAAAAAGCAGAGACCATCGCAATTTCACTGCCGATCAAAACGCAAATTAATAGAGTAGAAAAAGGAAGCAGTAAAGGAAATCTTCCCGCTTCCGCTAAATTGAAACTAGGGGAAAGGAAAAAATACTCAGCTCCCTTTGCTAAAGCCATACACATCAGGACAATGGTGACGAGCAACACCATTTGCTGCAAAGATTTGAACAATTCACGACGGGAAAAATACAAATAGAACAAGGCTGCGACCATCAAACTAAGCGCGATAAGGGCGCTATTAAGCAGGGTCAAAGGAGCCCAAAGATTACGGGATTTCGCTAGAGCGCTGCTCATTGACTGAAGCATCGCCACATGTCTTTGTGTGACCTTCTCACCCTTTTTAATAATTTGCGATCCAGCACCTACATGGGTAAAACGATCGGGGATTTCGCTTTGCACCTTCTGGCGCACTGAGCGCTCTAAAGCAAAATCCTGCTGCAATTTCCAAGCATGAGGAGAAAACGCATCCACAAGATAATCTATCGTTTCGGGATAAGCCCCTTTCACGGTTTGCAACTGCCGTTTCAACTGGGTCCATAAAGCTCCCGGCAAAACGATCGATTCCGATGGGGAAGAAGGGGGAATTGCAAAAAAATCGATCAAAGAAATATTCATCGATCGCATCTTAGCTAACGTGCGCTCATCCGTAAAGCGCGCTTGAATCAAAAATTCTTCGATGTTGTCTAAAAGAGAATAAATTTCTTCAAAGGGTGTTCTTGGAAGTTCCTGCCGCCATTCTTGATGTTCGATCAAGGAATTTTCAAAATCTCTACGGAAAAGGCTAACCTGGCCCTCATCTAGTTTATTGATGATGCCAATATCTCTAATAGCTTCCTGCTTTAGAGTTTGCGTTTCCTCTTCGTCCAAAAATGAAAAATCTGTTTGCGAGATGACATAGCGAGGAGCTTTTGTCCCGATCTCCAGAACTTCCATTCTCACACCGCGAAAATGCAGAAAACACGTCAGAACAATAAAAAAACACGCAGCAAGGATCAAGCGCTTGGCAATTTGATGTTCGCCGAGCAGCTCTTTCCAACGTTTTTTCTCAAGCATCGATCGACTTTCGTCAATGTGCTCTTCTTGCATACACTAATCTTTCCTTTTCCAACTTTTGAAGTTGTTTGGGTATAAATAATGCCTCGAAAGGCGAATTGGTTTCCAGCAGGAACTCAATCCTGACCTAAATTAAACATTATTTTATGTTGTTTGTAAAATAAACACAAACGCTTTTCCTTATCTTCTCACATCCTATCAGAACTTTAAAAAATCTTCTTTCTCTTTTTTTCTAAGGCAAATTCTCGTATAATTAATTCTTACTGAAGTAAGAGGAAGCCGTGGACCCTAAGCCATCTCACTATCAAGTCATTGCGCGCAAATATCGACCGCAAACTTTTTCCAGCGTTGTCGGCCAAGAAGCCATTGTCACCACGTTAAAAAATGCTCTGAAACACAACCGGCTAGCGCACGCCTACCTCTTCTGCGGATGCCGAGGGACGGGAAAGACGACGCTAGCCCGCGTCTTTGCTAAAACCCTCTGCTGCAGCAACCTTACAGAGGATCTTGAACCTTGCAATACCTGCTGCTCCTGTCTCGATATTATGGCGGGAAGATCCCTCGATGTCCTAGAAATTGACGGCGCTTCCAACCGCGGCATCGACGATATCCGCCAGATCAACGAAACGATCGGATATGCTCCAGCTTCCGGCAAATATAAAATCTATATCATCGATGAAGTCCATATGCTCACGAAAGAAGCTTTCAACGCGCTTCTAAAAACACTCGAAGAGCCACCAGAGCATGTGAAATTTTTCTTTGCAACAACGGAACCCCACAAAGTTCTTCCCACGATCATCAGCCGCTGCCAACGCTTTGATCTCAATCGGATCACCTTTGAAGCACTGAAGAAAAAACTCTCATGGATCGCGCAGGACTTAAATGTTTCCTGCGATGATGATGTCATCTCCTTCATTGCAAACTTGTCAGAAGGTTCCCTCCGCGATGCCGAATCCTTGCTCGACCAAGTGATTTGCTACGCTGAACCCCCTTTGACCGCTGCAAAAGTCTCCTCCACCTTAGGCATCATGCCCCACTGCGCATTCTTTTTACTCGATAAGGCATTCTATGAACAAACTCTCGCTTACGCCTTTGAACTCGCAGGAGATATTTTTTCTTCGGGTAAAGACCTCTCCTATTTCATCGATAATCTCATTGAGCACTATCGCAGCATTCTCAAGCTAAAACTGCTTGCCCCCATCACATTTCCAACGGCCAGGCTCAAGGAACAGTACGCTGCTGCCTCCTCTATCTATACAGAGGAACAATCGCTCTACATCCTTGACTATTTGATCCATTGGCAACAACAAATCGGCAAAACTCCCTTTAAGCGCGTAGGTCTGGAAACAATCCTTCTGCACATCATCCGTTCCAAACATCGCCTCACTCTCCCTACGCTCGTTAAGCGCCTGCACGAGCTGGAACAAAAATTTTTAGCAGCGCCACGAGCTGCAATGCCAACATCTGCTGCAGTATCCCCCGAACCTATCGCAGCTCCAGCCCAAGAAGAGCCTAAGGCAGAGACCCATTCAGTATCTTCTGAACCCACCACAGCTCCTGTCCAAGAAGAGCCTTTTTCAATACCTTCTGCAGAAAAGACTCTCGAAAGGCAGCCAGAACCCCCTTCTCTCGAAGAAACTCTGATGCAAAAAATTAAGCAAAAAATCGAAGCGACACCTGCTCTAGTGGAAGAGATTGTGGAGAAACTCCCTCCCACGCAAGAAGAATCCTATCAATCCAATGAGCTCCCATTCAAACAACCTTCGCTTATTCTTTCTAAAGAGAAATGGGAAGCCAGAGCAAGTGATCAAGAAATTCAAACAACATCCCCTTTCCCAGTCGTTGAAATAGCAGCGACCGTCACAGAAACAGCCTCACCTGCGCCAATGCTCAAACAGCCTGAAGCAGCACCTGCAGAAACGCCGGTTGCAGCAGCTCAAACTACGAGCATTAGTACACAAAGCCGCTACGACACATTGATGCGCTTTGCTGCGGTGGAACTGGAAGGAATTATTCAAAAATAAGGAGAAAATATGGGTAGTGGTTTTTCAAAAATGAAAAAGCAAGCAAGGCTTATGGAAGAGCAGCTTGAATCAATGCGCAATGAAATGAAAACCAAGGAAGTCACCGGCAGCAGCGGCAATGGACTTGTCACTGTTGTAGTCAATGGAGAAAAAGAACTGCTTAAAATTACCATCAAACCCGAATGCGTCGACCCAAATGACCTTGAGGGTCTGCAAGATCTGATCAAAGCTGCATGCGAGGACGCCTACGGAAAACTCTCCAACGATTCAGCCGGTGGCTTTCAGTTGCCCGGAGGCATGTCGCTGCCATTTGGATTTTAAGGGAGCAGAAAAAAGTGGAACATCGAGTGTAATTTAGCGGTCTTCGACTCTTACAAGATCGATGCTCCTACAAGCAAATTTTCCTCTGACATAATGAAGGCCAAAATCTTGCTGTCTATCGTCTTTTTGATAGAATTCTAGCAGTAAAGGATCAGTGGGAGGCGTCATCCTAAAAGTGATAATCGTTTGCGATCCAATTTCTAGAAATTCACGTGGAATTTCTCCTTCAAGACGAATCCATTGATATTCATCTGCAGGAGAGTCAATAGATGAAAATTGGAGCTGAATAGGGTTATTTTTTACTATGGCAGAAAATTGATTCAGAAGACATGGCTGAATGAAAATACTGCAACTCAAGGTGTAGTTATGTCCATCTTTTAAAGCAAACCCTACTTCCGATTCATTCCCTTCGTCAACCCATCGATACAAAAAAGAGGGTTCGCGAATGCCCCATCCATACCCTACTAGCCTTTGATCAAAAGTGTAGTGAAACTCGTCCTTATAATCATCTGCAGAATAGAAGGGTTGATTTGAAAATGGACCGAGTTGTTTCTTCCTTGATTCAAATAACTCCAGCGCCAACTCATATAACTCAATATCCGCCTTATTTCTCTCAGCTATACCTTGAAGCACCTCTTCAGAAAAATCAAACTGCCCCGGTGAGATATTGAAACGAGTAATCTTTTCAGGAATCTTCCATCCTAACTGAGAATATAGAACTTGTATGGACTCCTCCATTTTTTCTGTAATCCCTACAAAGAAATACTGTTCTTTCAAAGCCTTCTTTGCATGCTCTAAATGCATTTCAATAGAGATCGAGGGATCTGCATCATTAAGTCCCGAAAGCATTTTGCAAGCAATATTAGAGGCCGTGTAAATAGGATCTCCTTCGGGTGGGAGGCGATGTCCACGAAGACAAGAATCGCTGTGATCCCGAAACCTTCCCATGCAATAACGTTGTTCGCTTAACACGCGGTCCACAGGATGTCTCAAAAAAGTAATCAGCTTAAATTGAGGGACATCGAACAGTTGTTTGAATTCAAAAAGGCTCAAGTGATAGGAGACTAAATCGGCTTCTCCGCCGCAATTTAAAATATTTTCCTGGGAATATTCATTTTGAAGTGCAGAAAGAACTGTGACTCCCCCGCACTTAGGTACATGGATAAACATCACCATTTCTTGCATATGGACGAAGGAGGTTGCTATTGAAAAACAAAAAAGAAATAACAAATAAACGCTATTGCGCATTAGACCTCAGTATAGCCCTCTTTGCGGGAATTGATTTTCGGCAGCTTTCAATCCCGCCTATCGGCCAATTTTTGAATCAACTTGGGTATAAGCCTCAAGCAGCATTTGAGAGATTTCTTGTGCGGAATTAAGCTGCAAAACGCGCTGAGCGAACTCATAAGCGCCTAAAAGGCTGCATTGGCGGATGGACCGTTTAACAACGGGGATATATCTTGGCGAACAGGAAAGCTGATCCACTCCAAGTCCGAGCAAAAGGGGAACAAAAAGAGGATTGGAAGCAATTTCACCGCAGATGGTAACCGATTTGCCATATCGTTTGGCTTCGGTGATGACCATTTTAATCATCCGCAAAACACTTGGGTGCGCAGGATAACAAGAGTCGCTCATCGCAGGATTGCTTCGGTCTATCCCCAAGGTATATTGCACTAGATCGTTCGTTCCGATCGAAAGAAAATCGCAATTTTGCGCTAAGATGTCGCAAATTAAAACCGCAGATGGCACTTCGATCATGCAACCAAGAGGAACATGAGAGCGAAAAAGCTTCCCTTCAGAATAGAGCTCCTGGGAAACTTCCGCAATCAACGCTTTGCTCTCTTGTAATTCCCCAATGTCAGAAATGAGCGGAAGTAAAATGCGCACATCTCCATGGACGGCAGCTCGGAGAATGGCTCTTAGTTGCGTCTTAAAAATCTCTCTGTGGCGCAGCAAGAAACGAATACCCCGGCATCCAAGCACGGGATTGGGCTCGATTTCTCCGTTTGTGAAAAGTTCAGGATTTTTATCTCCTCCTACATCGAATACACGAATCACGATCGGCATGTCTCCGACTGTTTGAATCATTTTGGCATAAGATTCATATTGTTCTTGCTCAGACGAGATCAAATGGCGGTGTTGGAAGAACAGATATTCCGTACGAAATAATCCAATTCCATCTGGATTATATTGTCTAAGATTATCCAAATCCTCAATGTCGCCGATATTTGCATAGAGTTGAATGGAGCATCCATCGATCGTTTCAGAGTCGTATTTGAGCTCCTTCTGAAGAATTTGATAGGAAGTTTTAAGACGGGTGTGGCGCTGCTTGTATTTTTCTATCGTTTGAGGCTGAGGATTAAAAATCACTTCGCCAGCTCCGCCATCCACAATGACGCACCGGACAAGAATATCTTGCAAAGATCCGATATCTACGCTTGCAACATAAGGAATACTCTTGGCCCGCGCGATCAATGCCGCATGGGAATTTCCTCCACCGACTTGAGTAACAAAGGCGCTCACGCGTGAAGATTCCACAGATGCCGTATGGGAAGGGATCAATTCTTTCGCAAAAACTATCGAATTAAAAGGAACATTGAGCAAAGAACGCCCCTTAGCTGGGCACAGATGGCCAAGCACGCGATTAGCAAGATCCATGACATCGACGAGCCGCTCTTGGAAAAAAGAGTTAGGATGATGAGAAAATCGTTTCTCATAATCGGTCATCACCGATTGAAACACCGATTCCGAGTTTTGCAGCTGATGCCGGATCTTCTCCTCCATATGCTCTGTCATCAAAGGGTCATTAAGCATATGAATATGCGTTTCAATGATAGTTGCCGCATCCTCTGACGCTTCCTCTGCTAAAGTCTGTTGGAGCTCAAGCAAATCCTCTCTACTTGAAAAAAGAGCGCCGCGATACCTTTGAATCTCATCATCAACCTCATTCAAAGTGATTGAAAACTCAGGCAATTTTTCTTGTGTAGGATTTAGAAAAAAAGGAATACCAATAGCGATGCCATCGCTGACTGGAAAACCGCGAATCAGAATTTCTTCCAAATCTTTGCTTTTTTGCATCACTCCCCAAACTTATTTTCAAAAGCCTGAACAATCCGCTCCATCGTCAGATCTGCATCTATCCCTTCAACATCCACAATGATTTGAGAATTCCTAGTCGCTGCTAGCATCAGAATGCTCATGATGCTCCTAGCATTGATCGATTCTTTGCGATAGGTAAAAGTTACAGAAGATGATGTTCCCTGTAAAAGTTTGGCGATCACTGTCGCAGGGCGGGCATGCAGTCCGAGCGCATTTTTAATGCGTACTTTGCGCGTAAGTTTCACGGATCCTCTTCTTTTCATTTTGTTTCTTAGAGATCGTCTCTAGCAATTTTGCATTAAATTCCTTGGCGGAATTATAGCCCATTTCTTTGAGGCGATGGTTCAAAACAATCGTTTCGATGAGTAAGACTACATCACGACCGGGTTTAACTGGAAGCACATGATAAGGAACTTTGATGCCAAGAATATCACAATATTTTTCATCCAGCCCAACTCGGTCGTAAAAACGGCGGTCGTCCCACTCTTCAAGTTTCACAATGAGTTCCACTGTCTTGTCATCGCGGACGCAAACAGCCCCATAAATATGGGCGACGTTAATAATCCCGATGCCGCGGATCTCCATCAAATGGCGCGTCAGCTCCGGACCAGACCCTTCCAAATATGTCCCTTCCCTGAGGCGCACTTTAACGACATCATCTGAAATTAAACGATGGCCGCGTTCGATCAGACCCAAAGCCGCCTCGCTTTTACCCACTGAAGAATCTCCCTGAATCAGCACCCCAACTCCAAAGGCTTCGACAAGCGTTCCATGACACGTCATCGTCGGAGAAAATTCTTCACTAAGCAGTAGCGTCAGCTTGCTTAAGAAATTCATCGTCGTCATATTTGTATTGAAAAGGGGAACTTCTTTTTCCTCGCAAAGAGCTGCGAGTTCTTTGGCCGGCTGATACTTACCAGCAACAATGACAGCGGGGGTCTCATCGGAAATGATATTGCGCAGCCTCTCTACCCGAGTTTCTTTGTTGAGATCTTTCAAGTAAAGAGTTTCTACATTTCCAAAAATAAGAATGCGTTGGCTGACATAATTTTTCAAATACCCTGACAAGCTCAAACCGGGTCGATGCACCTCCGGAACTTTGATGGGGCGTTTCACCCCTTTGTCCCCAACGATCAATTTAAGACCGAGGCGCTCTCCATACGTATCAAGCAGATCTTGAACTGAATACATGCACCTAACCAGTTAGACACACTCTAGAGCTTATCAGCTTCAGCCTTTTTTGAAAGTCAAAAAACATTGCATTTTATTCCCCATTAGGAAAAATCTCCAGTATACCCAAGTTGACTCAAAAGTTGGATATATATCACGTCTCCTAGGAATAGTGTTATGACTCACAGCAAAGTTGTTATCATCGGCGGAGGATTCGGAGGCTTAAGCGCTGCAAGATCCTTGAAACATGCACGTCTCGACGTCCTTCTTATCGATAAATCGAACCATCACCTTTTCCAGCCACTTCTCTATGAAGTAGCAACTGCAGCTCTGTCTCCAGGAGAGATTGCTACCCCTTTGCGCGAAATCCTGCGCAGCCAAGAAAATACGACCGTGATCATGGACGAAGTGACCAAAATCGACAAAAAAAACAAACAAATTTCCCTGTCTAATGGCGATCTCATCGGCTTTGATTACCTCATCGTCGCCATCGGGGCGCGCCACTCTTATTTCGGCAATGATCAATGGGAAACTTTCGCTCCCGGACTTAAAACCTTAAGCGATGCGATTAAAATCAGAGAGCAGATCTTGGTCTCTTTTGAAAAAGCAGAGAGATTAGACAGCATCTCCGAGGCGCAAAAATATCTTAACTTCGTTGTTATCGGCGGCGGTCCCACAGGGGTAGAGATGGTAGGATCTATTGCAGAGATCGCTTATAAAACCATGTTCAAAAATTTTCGTCGGATCAATCCCAAAAATGCCAACATATATCTTATCGAAGCGCTGCCTAAAATCCTCCCTATGTATTCTGAAAAACTGGCTAAAAGCGCCACACAAACCTTGGAAAAAATGGGAGTCCAGGTCCTGACAGGAAAAAAAGTCGTCAACATCACTCAAGAGGGAGTTCAAACCGAAGATCGATTTATCGAATCAAAAAACGTGATCTGGGCAGCCGGAAACCAAGTTTCTCCCCTGTTAAAAACACTCGATGTTCCTTTGGACCGCGCAGGAAGAGTCATCGTCGAACATGATTTAAGCATTCCCGATCATCCAGAAATCTTCGTCATCGGCGACGCCGCTCATTTTGTTACAAAAGCAAGTACTCCGCTCCCTGGTGTTGCACAAGTCGCCATGCAAGAAGGGCGCTACGTTGCCAAAATCCTAAAAAATGGAATACCGAAAGAACAAAGACAACCCTTTGCTTACTTTGATAAAGGAAGCATGGCGATCATAGGAAAAGCAAAAGCGATCGCCGCCATTGGAAAACTGCAATTCTCTGGATTTTTAGCT
The DNA here is from genome assembly GCA_023269355.1 of Chlamydiota bacterium. Lineage (GTDB taxonomy): Bacteria > Chlamydiota > Chlamydiia > Chlamydiales > Rhabdochlamydiaceae > CAJCIW01. Next base: position 30,695 of record JAHFTO010000020.1, read on the forward strand.
TGGCTGATCTGGGCCTTTGTCCACATCCTTTTTCTCATCGGTTTCCGCAATCGTCTTGGTGTGATGCTGGAATGGGGAGCCATGCTACTAACAGGCCAAAGAGGTGTGCGTCTTATTACGAAACGCCCCGAAGATAAATGAGGAAGTTCTACAACGCGTTCTGGGATAGGAATCCAGCGCTCTTTGTCGGTCTTTCTATTCTTCTGGGCGCTAGCCTAGCTTTCAACTTCCACTATCTCTTCATCATTTTATTCATACTTTTAAGCCTCACTGCAAAATCCAAACGCATGCTCTGCTTCTCTGCCCTGTGTTTTTGCAGTGCTTTCTGTATGGCTTATTTTCGCAACCCTACCACGGTGATTCCAGAAAAACAAAAAGGGATCGGCACATTCCATATCGAGCAAGTCAAAAACTACTCTTCCCCCTTTCACAAATCCATCCTCTACAAAGGAACGCTGAAACAGTTTGAAACTGAAAACGGAATTATTTTTAAAAAACTCCCCTGCAACATCTACTTCCCTCAATATGGAAAAAGACCCCCAGCTGACACAGATTACAAAATCCAAGGCACCCTTAGCCAAAAAGGTGAGCACGCCTTTGTCTTAAAACCAGAAAAAAATAGCATATGGATTCCCATCCCTACCCATTTCAGTCTTTCAGAGTGGCGCTATGCAGCAAAACAAACAGTCTCTAGCTATTTAAAAAAACACATTGCAGATCCTCGTGCGCGCACATTTTTATGCGCCTTAGCAACAGGCGAAATCGATGAACGAATACTCAGTCTAGAATTCGGCAAAATCGGTCTGCAGCATATCTTGGCAATTTCTGGATTTCATTTTGCACTGGCTGCTCTCTTTTTGAATTTTCTCTTTCGCCTATTCTTTCCCCATACAATCAGCGCCATTTTCTTTATCGTTGCCATTTCCTGCTATTACCTTTTTCTCGGCAATGCCCCTTCTATCCAAAGAGCTTATATTGCTATCCTCCTCTTTGCTATTGGACAGCTTTTTTCTTTAAAAATATCGGGCCTCAATGCCCTTGGCGCAGGATTAATCATAGAATTACTCATAGATCCTCTTGTCGTCACAGAGCTTAGCTTTCAGTTCACCTTCCTCTGCACACTCGCCATTCTTCTCTTCTATCCACTTGCAAACCATGCGCTCATGCCGCTTTTTCCAGCGCGCTCCTATTCCGATACACAATCGATGTCATTACTAGATAAACATGGGTGCCTATTTTCCGCCCTACTTCGTAAAATGCTCGCACTCAATTTGGCAGTGCATATCATTTCCATTCCTGTCATCCTTTACCTCTTTCACAAATTCCCCCTGCTCAGTTTCGACTATAACCTCATTTTTCCCGCCTGCGTCACACTTTCCATGTTACTTCTCTTTGTAGCGCTGTTTTTTGCTCCCTTCATCCCTTTTCTCAGCCACGCGATCCACGTCATAAATAATGCATGGACATCCACAATCTTAAACTTCTCAACAAATCCACCCGCATTTTTGGATTTTGCTATTCGTACTAAGTCAATAGAACTTACGTGGGTCCTGTGCTTCCTGGCGGCGGCATTTTTCTCTGGAATTATTTTTTACGAAAAAGAGCGACAACGAACAATCGCTTGAAATAAAAGCTATATCCACTGATGATCATCATTTTTTGACAAACCGGAGCAAGTATGCACTTTCGCCTCTTTGGAATCTCAGGAATCCTCCTTACCGCAGCTTCCGCACTACACGCCGGCGATCTACCCTCTTCGACGCAGGGCAAAGAAGCAGTCGGGATGGTGAATCCTTCCAGTCGCTTTCAAGTCGAAAACGGATGGAACCTCTTTCTCAACACAGAATTCCTCTGGTGGGTCGCGAAAGAAGATGGGCTCTATTACGCCCAGAGCGGCTTCACACCAGCGCCGGCCGACGTGCTTACTCCAGATAAGGGTGTCAGCTTCAAGGGCCACCTGCAAAAAGTCAAACCTCACTTTAGACCCGGTTTTCGCATTGGACTTGGCGGCAACATGAGTTACGACGAGTGGGACATTTTCCTTTACTGGACTTGGTTCAAATCGCACGCTAGAGGCCATGCCCATGGATCTTTGCTCACACTTTGGGCACATCCACAAGTCGCTGGAAATGGCACGACTTCCGCTAGCTCCGCAAAAGCAAAATTGTCCTTGCATTACAACCTTATCGATCTGGAAATGGGCAGGTCATTATGGGCAGGAAAGCATTTCTCAATGCGACCCTTTATCGGCATTCGTGGCGCTTGGATCGATCAGCATTTCGATATTCATTACGACTACACGACAACACCGGAAACCGACGGAAGAATCCGCGCAGAATCTGACTTTGAAGGAGTCGGCGCAAGAGCTGGTCTTGACATGCGTTTTGCTCTGCATGGAGGCTGGAGCTTTTATAGCATCGCTTCCGCATCGATGCTCTATGGATTTTATGACTGCGACTTCAGCGAACATTGGGAATCGACCAAAGTCGCAGTTGCGCGCGATGGTTTCCACAATGCAGCGACAACAGCACAACTCGCTCTTGGCGTTCGCTGGGACACCTATGTGCACAAAGACCGCTACCATTTTGGACTCTACGCAATGTGGGAACAAAACATCTGGTTCGGCCTGAATAAAATGAACCATTATTTCCACAACTTAAATGATGGCAGCTTAGAGCAAATGAACGGAGACCTCACACTTTCCGGCGGGACATTTGGCGTACGCTTTGACTTCTAAAAAATGAGACCGATACCGATGAGATTTTTACAAACACTGCTTCTGACTTCCCTATGCACCTCCGCATACGCCGAGCAAAATAAACCTGTAAGCGAAGCTCCTCAGGGACGCGTCAACTACCCGAGCAATTTTCAAGTCGACGGAGGATGCAACCTCTTTGTCACTGGGGATTACCTCTATTGGACAGCTAATGAAGACGGTCTTTACTTTGCTCAAACCGGATTTCGCAATTCCACGCTCGCCGTCCCGCCTGACGGCAGCATTGTCTTTAACGGCAGAATCAAAAAAATTGATCCCGATTGGACAAATGGAGTCCGCCTAGGTCTTGGCCTCAATTTCCCCAAAGAAGGCTACGACACAATCCTCTACTGGACATGGTATACAAACTCCTCTCACAAATCCGCTGAAGGCTCTCTCCTTCCCCTATGGGCAGAACCCAACCTCACACCCTTTGCTCCTGCCACTCACGCTAGCGGTAAATGGAACCTCGACCTCAACGTCTTCGACTTAGAATGGGGGCGCTCCTCTTGGTTTGGAGGCCATCTATCCCTCCGGCCATTCTTCGGACTTCGCGGCGCATGGATCGAGCAAGACCTTAAAACCCACTACCGTTATGCAACACGAACCCCAATAACCAGCCATCAACATGCAGACGCCGATTTCCGCGGCGGAGGACTCCGCGCAGGAATCGATACACGTTTTGCGCTGCCCCATGGCTTTGCCGTCTTTGGCAACGCTTCTGGCTCTATACTTTATGGGCAGATTAATGGAGGTTTTAGGGTGAAAAAAAACGAAATCACCATTGCACGTACAAAAGACCACTTCTGGAAAGGAATCGGCTCTTTAGGACTTGCCCTTGGATTCGGCTGGGACACCCATTTTGCTAAAGACCGCCTCCACATCGAATTCCACGTCAACTGGGAATCTAACATCTGGTTGCACATCAACCAAATGAACCATTTCATGAACCAGCTGCGCTCAGGCAACTACTTTAAAGAAAACGGCAATCTCTCCACGCAGGGACTTGTCGCAGGCGGCAGGTTTGATTTCTAAATGCTGCTGGGTAACTATTTCCTCTCTCCTGAGCTTGTTAGCTTATATCTAGAGAGAGGAAATAGGGCAACCGCACGGATTTATGAGACTACTTTCAACCTCCCTAATTTCAAAGTGCAGGAGGCTAAGTGATCACATACCACCATAATATTCGCTTGAATTTCCGGAACCTATTCTGTCAAGAATTTCTAAGGCAACCTCACCCACTTGGATAAGTTTCTCCTTAGTACCGTAATCGTTGACGCTTTTAACATTTGTTTCGGCAAATACGCGGATTATATTTGCTACAGCTTCTATGTCGTTTTCGTTTAGGGCAAGCCACTTTGCACAAACCATGACAGCGTCCTCGAATCGATTTGGATCGCACTGTTTTACTACCTTGAGATGATATAGTTCTGCAGGGTGTTCTAGGATGAAAATACGGAGAAGACCTAGATCTGTGAGTCTTGTTCGATCCAATACACTTTTTGCTTTGGCCCTTTCTTCCCTAATGCCCTGTAAAGTGAATTTATCATCGCGAACACAGCAGTTCAAGTTATTGGATAAAATCCCAATATCTCTGTAGTAACCTTTGTTAAGGGCACTGGTTACACCCAGTATGGGATTTACCACGTTCCTATTTCGATTAATAAATTTTTTATCATTAGTACTTATACTCATATTATTCTCCAATTATTACAATGTTTTCCTAATAAAATATTTATTACACAACTAAGTATATTTTAATTCAAATGGCCTCGGCCTCTTTGAGCTCAAGAGCAGAATCAATGAAGGAACGCTTTACTCCCTTTATTGCATTAACAACTGTGATCAAGTCTTGCTTACTCTCTTCGCGTTTAGTTACATACCAAAGATCTGCTTCCAGACGCTCTCTCATTGGTTCGTCCAGCGCTGAGATTTCTTGATACTTCTTCACTTGCGTGTAAATGCCTTCCATTTTTATTGCAGCCTTTAACGCTTCCTCACGTTCCTGTTTAGTGGATGCCTTATTCCACTCTTCCCAATAGTAATTGCGCGTTTCTTTAACGCCACGAACCAATTGTTTGTGCTGCTTAGAATTAATTGAAAAATCGCCCTCTTGATACGCATCTAAATACGCCTTACCAAATTTAGAAGCTCCACTTTCACCCAACTTACTCTTTTCGGAGACCTTATCCCAATTAACATCAACCGATCCTTCTTTGAATTTCAAGTTTTCACTCATCTCTAAATATTTGCTTCGTACAGCTTCCTTTTCTGCTTTTGGCAGTTTTTTAAACATTTTTCTCATCTTTTCGTCAAATGCTTCACGGTTGTCTTTAGGTAAAGATTTACCCATTTTATAAATCCAATCGAGCGTAGGGGTTTCCCATTTCCATTTCTGCTCTTTGTAATTCGTTTGGTCCCAAGCAATCGCGCACGATCCCCATCCAACGAAAGCAGAAAGACCGACAAAGATGAGAGGAATAAGCGGCAATCCTAATCCGAATGTTAGCCCAACGCTGAGCCCAACGATTATAGGAGTCATGACAAAGGCTATAAACGCAATATAGTGTTTATCATACTTGCCAGGTTGGCCGCCTTTTAATCCCTCACTCATGAAGTAGGCATCGCTGCCAATCATAAGAATACAGAGCAAGACAAATAGTGCTATCAAGCCCACTCCAATTGGCGCACCAGGACTAAGGCTAATAACCAATGCTGTAAGACCCAGAACTCCGATCCCCAGCAAAGCAGAGAAAATCACCAGATTTTTCGTGTTTTCTACTTTTACTCTTCCTATTAGTTTAGTTAATTCCGTCTCTGCTGCACATTTAACACTGTTATCTTCGGAGTTCAAGCGCTCTAAAAGACCTCTTTCCAGAGCCTTTTGCACTTTTGGAGCGCTACTACCTGCAACCCTGCCAAATTTCGTTATTTTTCGAGGACTGCGTTTCATCTCTTCCAATCGAAAACCAATTGCCTCGAGCAGCGTCAGTTTTCCTCCATTAGCTTCGGTCTCCCATGTCCCAATTTCTTGATCTGTCAGTCCCAATGAATTAAGAATCGTTTTTGGGAACGCATCATATTGTGGATCTTCTGCGATGTTCTTAAACAGCACCTCAACGAATTCTCTCATTCCATCTTGACTTAACCCATCTTCTTCAGCTTGTTTACAGAAGAGTTCCGTGATCACATCTGCGGCAGCATCAGAGCATTTTTTTCGGTAAGACAAGATAGCTTCAGATGTCGTCGTGTGCTTGGTAAATTTAGAATGTGGATCTGCAACGAGTTTTCCTTTTAGAAGTTCAGCCAAAGCACTGAATTCGTTTTTACAAGCATTCAACTTACGGCGAAATTTGGCATTTTCATTGATGGCCAAACCGGCCCATAAAGACATCGCAACAAATAATAAGATAAAAAAGGCTTTGCCAAGCGCGCCCAACCAAAAAACTGCTTTCCCAAGGGGTATCGGTGCATTGTAGGCCGCATTGATATGCTTCATGTCTGCAAAAGCCTGCAAAAATTGATGCGCCGCAAAGCACGCGCCTCCAGCGGTCTGATTGACACGGGTAGCCAAATCGGTTCCAGCACTCTGCATACCACCCTTATCGCTGATCGCCTTGGACGCCTGAAAAGCCTTCCATGCTAGCATTGCGTTGATAGGCCCACGGACCATAGATTCTCCCGGCATAAGCCCCAACATTTCCGCAACTGGGCCCTCACGCATGAGAGTCTCTAATAACCAGTTGACACCTGTACCGAGATTTCCCACGCCTATAGACCCACCTGTAACTAAAGGCTGGGTCACTTCTGAGGTTCTCCCCAATGACAGATCCGAAATCTCTCTAACTTTTTCAGGATTAATGACTTGCTTTACCTTTTCTGCGTCAACAACAGGAGAGGATGATGGCTTTGAAGAAGTTAATTTATTTATAGTATGGGAAGGGATATCGAAAAGACCAATAGAAAAAGCCATTTTTACCTCCTGTAATATGATTTAAAACTCTTTACCGGATCTCACTAACAATTTCATTATACTAAATAGTTGATATAATGTATAGTAAAAAATTGCAATTTAACATAGATTAATCTCGCAATATCATAATAATCAGTAAATTAACAGCATAAAAATTGAATTATTTTAAAATATACAAATACTGCACATAAAAACCAGGACCTGTAATAAACTATACATAACATGCTTGCTATCAACGAGTTAACGAATTAAAAAATTTAATTTTAATTAAAGGAGAAAGTTACTAATAGTGAGTTTTCTGCATATGCTCTCACGATGGGTACAAAGACTGCTTTACGCGACCAAACATGCAAATTTTTTTTAAAGCGTGTGTGGGAGGCCTGAGATGGGGTGCCCCTCTAGCCGCTAGGAGCACCTTCTTTTAGTCACGACTTGTACGACGATCCATAAAATGATGATCAAAAAACCCGCGCAGGAATAAACGATGGGCAACGCAGAGGTGTCCTGTGCTGGAAAAAATCCCAGGAAAACAATGCTTAAATACCTTAAAAAATACACAATTATGTACACCACTGAAGACGCGTAGACTTTGTCCTCCGATGCAGCGAGAGAACAGGCTCGTCCCTGGGATAGAATGGTGGGAGACACCAGAAAAATCAATACAGGCATACCAAAAAGAGTGATATCATTTAAAAGATTCACTTCGAAAAGGGTCCACATAGCGATAGAAAAAAGAAAAAAGGCACAACCCCCGATTAAAATGAGAGTTTTAGACGAAAATCGGTGACTGAGATGTGCGGAAGCAATCCCTCCCAAGAAAAGGCCAATATTGGGAATTAAGTTATAAAGCCCAAAACGATCGGCGGAAATATGCAATAGGTTCTTCGCTATAAAGGGGGCTTCAGCAGCAAAAGGATAGAAAATGACACTGGCGCAAGCGATGATCATTGCATAAAGAACAGGCAGGCCTTGAGAAAATTGTTTGAAATAGGACTTTGCGATCCTCATCACGTGCAGGTGATGAGCACCTTTATCTTTTGCTGTCTCCGGTAAAAAAATGCATAAACCGCTCACAACAACCGAATACAACAACATAAAATAAAAGCATCCTTGCCACGACACGTATTCTGTGATGAAACCACCCACAGTAACACTAATGGCAGGAATGATCGCAAAACCACTTATGAGATAAGACAGAATTTTCTTTTGTTCATGAAGGGAAAGCGCATCAGAGATCAGTATGCTTGTTAAAGTAAGACCGCAGGCAGCCCCGAAAGCAGTCACCCCCCTGCCAAATAGAAGCAGGGAAAAAGCATTTGTCTCGATACCGATAAGACACAGTACAGAGCCTAACAAGGCTAAAGAGCACCCTATATAAATGGTAGGTTTTCTGCCTAGAGCTTTTGTAAGGGGCGCGTAGACTATTTGAGCCAGTAAACAACCAATAAGATAAAATGCGAGCGTTTTTTGAGCATCCGCTTTCGTCACTTGGAAATAATCCTTTAAGCCGGGAAGCGCAGCGGAGTACAAAACACCAAGAACACCTGCAAAGGTATAAAAAAAGAATAGGATGGAGATTTGAGGTTTTTTTGTGTTTTGTTTCATTGCCTCTTTATATCGTTCAAAGATTTATTACTGAACAATTTCCAAAAATACCCGCTATAGCCGTTACCCCATGCATAAACACCATCTTTATTTACATAGAGCCCGATTGTTGATGAATAATTTATTTTTTACACTTCGATAGCATTGACTCAAAACCCCCATCTCGACTAAAGTTTATACCTCAATCTAGTGGCGATCGTAGCTCAGTTGGTTAGAGCGTTGGATTGTGGTTCCAAATGTCGCGGGTTCGAATCCCGTCGATCGCCCATCTTTTCCTTAATGATCATCTATGATATACCGAAGATAGTAACTGAGGCTGCCTGCATGTCCCTCATCGAAGCATTCATTTTCGGGCTTGTGCAAGGACTCACTGAATTCTTCCCCGTGAGCTCGTCTGCTCATATGAAACTCGCTAAACTCCTCCTACACGTAGAAAGATCAGATAGCCACGTTCTCTTCGACCTTCTTTGCCATTTGGGAACATTGATCGCCCTGCTGCATTTTTTAAGAAAAGAAATCATCCATATTTTCTTCCACAACCGAAAAAAAATGCTCCTGCTTATTGTCGCTATGCTCCCACTCATCCCCGCTTATTTTTTGCTCAAACCTTTGCGCGAGTTTGCCTCGCAGCCTCAATATTTAGGCCTCTGTCTGGTCTTAACAGCTCTCATCTTATTCTCAGGACAAAAGCTAAGGTTGCAAAAGATTCCCTGCACAAGCACCAAAAGACAAGTCAAAGACGTCCTTTGGATTGGGATGATG
>JAHFTO010000049.1 GCA_023269355.1 Chlamydiota bacterium
ATCCGCATCGTGAAAGGAGCTAACCTCGCCATGGAGCAATTTGAAGCAAGCGCTCGCGACTGGGAGCAAGCCCCTTACACCAAAAAATCAGACGTGGACGCCAACTACAAAAAAATGGTTACCTATGGATGTGAAACAAAACACGCCCAAGCGGTTCACTTAGGAGTCGCTAGCCACAACCTCTTTGATATCGCCTATGCGATGCTCCTACGCGTCGAAAACAACGTGGAAAAAGAGGTTAATTGTGAGATGCTCGAAGGGATGGCCGACCACATCCGCAGAGTTGTACAAACACTTTCCTCAGAAATCCTACTCTACTGCCCTGTTGCAACAAAGGATGACTTTCAAAGCGCCGTTGGATACCTCATTCGCCGTCTCGATGAAAATACAGGAGCTGACAATTTTTTACGCGTCACCTTCGGCCTGAAACCTGGAACTAAAGAATGGGAAGAACAAGTACAGCTGTTTTACAAAGCCTGCAAGGAGATGGACACCGTCTATACTAAACCAAGACGGACGCAGAATCTCAATAATCCACCCAAGCCGCTTTCTCTAAGCGCTCCCTTCGAAAATGAATCCGATACCGACTTTGCTCTGCCGCATAACCGCGTATGGGCTGAAAAAATCATCGCCAAATGGAAAAACTATAAAGCCGCACCTATCCCTTTAGTCATCGCAGGAAAAGAAATTCTCGAGACAAGCGCTCAAGGCACCGGAGCTGAACCCTCCAATCCTAAAGAGATCCTCTATCGCTATGCTCTAGCGGACTGGCAACAGATCGACAGCGCTATTTCATGTGCCAAAAATTATGAAAAGACATGGGCTCAGACCAGTGTGGAAGAGCGCTGCAAACTTCTTTCGAATGCTGCCCAAAAGATGCGCGAAAAGCGGGGAGATCTCATCGGCGTGATGATGATCGATGGGGGAAAAACCATTCTTGAAGGAGACCCTGAAGTTTCAGAAGCGATCGATTTTGCCGAATACTATTTGCGCAGTCTGAAAACAATGTCCCATAACAAAGATATCGAGTGGACGCCGAAAGGAACCATCCTCGTAACGCCGCCGTGGAATTTTCCTGTCTCCATTCCCGCTGGAGGCATCCTCGCCGCCCTTGCCGCTGGAAACTGCGTCCTCTTCAAACCCGCCCCTGAAGCCGTTTTAAGCGGATGGGAACTTGTCCAAACGCTATGGGACGCGGGCATCCCTAAAGAAGCGCTTCAATTTATCAACTGTATCGATGAGCCCGTTGGCTCCAAACTAATTGCGGACACAAGAATCGACTGCATTATCCTCACTGGCGCGACAGCGACAGCCAAGCTCTTTATGCGCCTGAGGCCCGGCATCGATCTTTGCGCAGAGACAGGCGGCAAAAATGCCATGATTGTCACATCTCTTGCCGATAGAGATCTAGCCATCAAAGACGTTACCCATTCCGCCTTTGGACACTCTGGTCAAAAGTGCAGCGCTTGCAGTCTTCTTATTCTTGAAGCAGAAATCTATGACGACAAGCATTTCTTAAAACAACTCAAAGACGCTGTGGAAAGCCTTAAAGTCGGCAGCTGTTGGGAATGCGCTTCTAAAGTCACCCCCCTGATACGAGAACCTCACGATGCTTTGATGCAAGGATTCTCTCGCTTAGACCGCGGCGAAACATGGCTCGTCGAGCCCAAACAAGATCCCAATAATCCGAACCTTTGGTCACCGGGCGTAAAACTGGGTGTCAGACCGGGCAGTTTCATGCACCAAACCGAACTCTTTGGTCCTGTGCTTGGCATCATGCGCGCCAAAAATCTCAAAGAAGCCATCGAACTTGCTAATGACACGCCTTATGGGCTGACTTCAGGGCTGCAAAGCTTAGATGAAAGAGAAAAAGCGATCTGGATGGAAAAAATCGAAGCCGGCAACTGCTATATCAACCGCGGAACAACAGGAGCAATCGTCCGAAGGCAGCCCTTTGGAGGAACCAAAGCCAGCAGTTTCGGCCATGGAGCCAAAGCAGGTGGGCCTAACTATGTGATGCAATTTGCCCGTCCTAAAGAAGTCGCCTTGCCGCAAGAAAAAGATCCCGTCAGCGAAGAGATCAATCACCTTACCTCTATTCTCAAAAAATATCCCCTCTCTACAGAAGAGCATGGGATCTGGTACGCCAGCGCAGCGAGCTACTCATTCTGGGCAAAACGGTTTGCTGAAGATCACGACCCTTCTAAAATCATTGGCCAAGACAATATTCTTAGATATCGTCCCCACAAAAGAGTCTGCTTCCGCATCCAAGATACCGATAGCGCTCTCGACATCCTCCGCGTCCTAGCTGCTGCGCTCAGCTGCGGCGGCCATCTGGAGCTCAGTTGGTCTCAAGGTCACAGCCACATTCAAGTCCGCGACCACCTTAAGCCTCATTTCAAAAACATTCCCATGATCGAAGAGAGCGACGACAAATTCAACCAAAGAGTCAAAAATGGCCACTTCCGCAGAGTGCGCCTCATCTCCAAACCTTCCGATCCCTTAAAATTCGCCTCCAGCGAATCGGCAACATTTCTCGATTATGCACCCGTTCTCTCTAATGGAAGGTTCGAGTTGCTCCACTACTTAAGAGAAATTAGCTTTAGCATCGATTACCACCGCTATGGAAACCTCGGTACTCGCGAACACGAGCAGCGAAAGCCGCTGAAATAAATCATTCGTCAATCAGCTTTTCCCAATAACGCTGCATGTCTTTAGAAAAGTATTTTGTAGCGCGTTCTAACTTGGGAACAATTTGTAGCTTTTCTGTGTCTATGAATACGAATTTCCCTTGTTTTGTGTAGGGAACATTGGCAGATAGATCGGTGACATCGCGCCCCCCATATCCATGTTTGAGAATGGCATAAAGCTCATCGAGAATTTTACGTGTCACTACCGTTTTCCACATCTGTCTCGAGACCTCCTCGCTTTCTGGCTGCATATCCGTTGCTACCAGAATGATCGGCTGAGGATGGATGCCGAAAGAATAGGGATAAACAGGAAGAATGTATAGCCACTTGTCTGCGACTGTAAAATGGCGGATATGCTCCTGTTTAATGATTTTTTTTATCTTTCGGGCTTGAATGCATCGATTGATCAACCATTGCCAGTAGGGCATACTTTTCCAATTATTGCTTTTCCGAATGCGGGTTTCTGAATCGAGATAGAGTTTAAACACATAGCCTGGAACTGCAGGGTGACGCGCAACGACAATAAAACTCATGGGCATTGGGCCAGCAACAATCGTAAATCCCGCATCAATGAGAGCCCTTTCACTTTCAATGGCCCGAGATTGTGAAAAAATGGCATCAAGCGTTGCTTTTATGGGATGATCTACAGGAAGAAGAAAAGGAACAATCGAACTCTGTATCCTATCCGTGAGCAAAGGATTATCATTGAAATTGGGATAGTCCAAAGTAGCATTAAGAGCAAAAGGAGCGAGGAGAAAGTGCAGACTCGCTGCTAACCAAAAACGCCACATAGATCAATAGTTTTCCTTATACCAATGCACTGTGTCCTCGATGCCTTCCTCAAGGGAAATTTTCGGGCTCCATCCCAAGGCTTTTATTTTTGAAATATCCAGCAATTTTCTAGGCGTCCCATCGGGATATTTCGGATTAAACACAAGCTCACCCTCATAGCCCGTGATGTCTTTAATCGTAAGCGCAACATCGCGTATTGAAATATCCTGTCCGCAACCAATGTTGATGATTTCATTGCCTTCGTAACGGTTCATCAAGAACACGCAGGCATCTGCCATATCATCGACGTGCAAAAATTCGCGCATTGCAGACCCGGTCCCCCACAATTCTACTTGAGGTAATCGATTGTTCTTCGCATCGACGAATTTACGAATGAGTGCTGGAAGCACATGGGAATTATTGAGATCAAAGTTGTCATTCGGCCCGTACAAATTGGTGGGCATACATGCAATGAACTTTGTTTTGTACTGCCGATTAAACGACTGGCAAGCGACAATCCCTGCAATCTTCGCAAGCGCATAAGGCTTATTCGTCTCTTCCAACGGCCCTGTCAAAAGATATGACTCTTTGATCGGTTGCGGACAATCACGCGGATAGATGCAGGAAGATCCGAGGAACAATAATTTTTTGACCCGATTTTGATGCGATGCTGTGAGCACATTTGTTTGGATTTTTAAATTGATCACAATGAAATCTGCAGGATAGTCAAAGTTCGCTTTAATCCCTCCCACCTTTGCCGCTGCAAGAAAAACATATTCTGGTTTTTCTTGCTCAAAAAAAACTTGGACTGCTTTTTCATCAGTCAAATCGAGTTCTTTTGATGTTCTTGTGACAATGTTGGTGTATCCATCTACTTTCAATTTTCGTAAAATAGCGCTGCCAACTAGCCCCCTATGCCCTGCGACGTAAATTTTGGCATCTAAAGGCATCACCTCAGCGCTCTGGGAGAGGACTGGGGTCAATAAGAGTACAAAAAACAAGAATACTGCTCGTGCCATAGATCAACCTCTTTGTGCGATTTGTTTTTCCGTTTCTGTGAGTTTCAAGTCTGCGTCCATCATGATTTTTACCAGTTCTTTGAAACTAGTCCTTGGCTTCCAATTAAGTCTGCTTTCGGCTTTCGCGGCGCTTCCTAAAAGATAATCCACTTCCGCGGGCCTAAAATACCTGGGATCTACTTTTACAATGGTTTTTCCCGTTGCTTTATCAACACCTACCTCATTCAATCCCTTTCCTCTCCACTCAATTGCGATGCCAAGTTCTTGATAGGCCAATTCCACAAATTCACGGATCGAATGCGACTGGCCTGTAGCAACGACATAGTCATCCGGAGTGTCTTGCTGCAGCATCAACCACATGGCCTCCACATAGTCTTTTGCATATCCCCAGTCTCGTTTGGCATCGAGATTTCCTAAATAAAGCACATCCTGCAGTCCACACTGATAGCGACATGCTGCTTGAGTAATTTTTCGCGTGACAAAAGTTTCTCCCCTTAATGGAGATTCATGGTTGAACAAGATCCCATTTACGGTAAACATTCCATAGGCTTCGCGGTAATTCACTGTGATCCAATAACTGTATAATTTTGCCACACCGTAAGGAGAACGAGGATGAAAGGGAGTTTTTTCTGTTTGAGGGACTTCCTTGACCTTTCCATATAATTCACTCGTTGATGCTTGATAAAACTTTGTCTTTTTCTCGAGGCCTGCCTTTCTAATCGCCTCTAAGATGCGCAATGTGCCTAAAGCATCCACTTCGGCTGTATATTCTGGCATTTTGAAAGAAACTAAGACGTGGCTTTGAGCGGCTAAATTATAGATTTCATCAGGCTGAATTGTGGATAACAACTGCACTAAATCAGAACCATTGACAATATCCCCATAATGTAAAATGAGCTGTTTGTCGTCGGAATGAGGATCTTGATAAAAGCGATCGATACGCGTGGTGTTTCGAGTAGAGGCGGGCCTCTTGACTCCATGCACCTCATAATCTTTGCTGAGCAGCAATTCGGTTAAATAGGCGCCATCTTGCCCAGTAATCCCAAAGATAAGAGCTTTTTTGCGAGGCGGGCTTATCTCATCAGAAGATTCACTTGCAAAGCAAAGAACACTCGTTAAGAAAACAAAAAAACAAAGCAATTTTCGCATAGTCGGTCCTCAAGTCAGTCGCAGATTCGGTATTGGTCTAAAATCGAAAGTCAAAATTGTTAGGCTATAGCGTGTAAGATTTGCTGAAATTGAACAAGAAAATTTTGTTTATAATTAAAAAATGGCGACTCTAAAATAATTTATACTTATTGCTATTCTGCACCCTATGTAGTATCATTATTGGCATGAACAACAAGAAAACTTCTTACCACCCGGTTCTGTTTTCCAACCCTTGCCCTGCAAGGGAACGTTCACTCATGTCCTCAATTTCTATTCAAATTCTCCTTCCCTTTTTCCTTTTTGTGCCCCAAGGCACAAAATAATTACTCAGTTACTCTCAGATTTTTTGTTTAATTAAAAAAGGTTCGAAAGAACCAAGTTAACCCAACAACCCGTTTTATTTTACTAACGCCATGAACAACATGGAAACTTCATACCATCCGGCTGAGTTTTCTAACTCTTGCGCTTCTAAAGCTGCAAGAGAGAGTTCCTGCGCGTCTTCAATATTTTTTACATTCATTCTTTTTGTAGTCATTCTTGCGCCCCCAAGGCGCAAAATAATTACATAATCATTCTTACATCTGTTTGTTTTTAGAAAAGGTTCAAAGGAACCGATTTATATAACTATAACTACAAAAAGGAAAATTATTTATGTCAAAACCTATAACGACTGAGCAATATAGCCAGTCACAACAAGGAATATGGTCAACAGCATGGGCTACTGTATCTCCTTATATCGTTCCACCGATCGCAGCATCCGCAGCTGTGATCCCCGTTTTTTACGGCTTTATCGCAAAAAGCGCGCAGCAAGCGGGCAACCCCATACCAAAAATGGGCGTTGTATCAGTATTTAAGGAAGGATGCAAAGCGGCTCCCACCGTTGGAGCGATCGTTGGCACGCAAATGGTTGTTCAAAACATCGTTGAAAAGGCGCTGAAAAAGCGCTCCAACGAGGACAATCCTGAAGCTACAAACTTTGCAACGATGCTTATGAGCGCTGTCTTCGTTGGCGCTGTTTCAGCTCCTGCACTTGCGGTATTCAACGGACAAACCATGGGTAAAACAATGAAAGAATCCATAAGGTCTCTTTCATTCAAACAAACCTGTGCCATTGTCACTAGGGAAACAAGCTTCCTCTTTGCATTGAGAGTAAGCGACCCCATCGCTAAAGAGATGAAGCGCATCTGCGGAGATAATCAAGTCGTGGAATACGGCTCTGCATTTACTAGCGGAGCCATAGGAAGCGTGATCGGGCATCCCGCCGATACAGCCTTAACTCTTTGGCAAAAGGGTATGGGAGTAAAAAACATCTCTCAATTGATGAAAGGAGCTCCCATAAAGGCCATGACGGTAGGAGGGTTTTCCGTTTGCTATAAGGTAGCAAAGGAAATGCTCGAACCTAAGGAGGTGCCGCAATCTCAGCAATAGATTTTCATTCTAATAAATAATAAACCGGTTCATAGTTAATCTGTTTTCAGATTAACTATGAACCACTTTTTAAGGGAACATATGACAACAAATTTTTCGAATAAATTAGTGGCTGTAATGAATGAGAAAATAGAGCCTGGAGTGATTATGAACGCTCTAGCCCATATGTGCATTGGATTTGGTTCTGAAATAGGAAAAGAACCTTTGCGACTGACAAACTACATCGATGCTGACAGCGGAAGCCACCCTTGCATTTCTGAAATGCCTTTTATGATCCTTAAAGCCAACTCGAATAAAATCAGAGGATTGAGACAATCTGCTCTTGAAGCTAAAATCCCTTTTGTGGATTTCACCGATACTATGACCATCGGCAGTTATGTGGAGCAGCTTGAACGCACCAAGCAAACAAAAGATGCCGATCTCATTTATTACGGCATTGTTCTGTTTGGAGATTGGAGCAAAGTATCAGAATTAACTAAAAAATTTTCCCTGTGGAGATAAACTAATATGTTACTCAGCAAAAGTGCACAAAGCGTGCAAGATGTCTTAAACAAAAAAGGAATCACTGCAAAAGTCGTAGAACTCCCTGCGAGTACACGCACAGCTGAAGACGCAGCAAAAACCATTGGCTGCACAGTGGCTCAAATCGTAAAATCTTTAATTTTTCGCACAAAACATACAAACAGACCAATTCTTGTTCTAGCCAGCGGCCCCAATCGCGTGAATGAAAAACTCATTACTCAGGCAGTAGGGGAAGAAATTACAAAAGCGGATGCTGATTTTACACGAGATGTCACAGGATTTGCCATTGGAGGAATTCCTCCTGTTGGCCACAAACAACAAATCGAAACGTTTATCGACGAAGACTTGCTCAAGCTCGGAGAACTATGGGCAGCTGCAGGAACACCCAATGCTGTTTTTAGCCTTGACGCTTCTAACCTCGAAAATCTTACAGGTGGAAAGGTCATCCCGATTAAATAGTTTCTTTTGATTTGCTCAAGCAAAGTCCAGTCAGAAATACCTACTGAGGCCTTTCACAGACAAATCCAGCTTGTCGATATTCGTTGAGATGATCAACAACGAATTGAGGAAATGTAGCATCGATTTCGATAATGTCACAGCTGTATTTTACACTGTCATCGATAAAAGTCTGAGTCCGCCATTCTGGAGTGATCGTCGGTGTATTTTCAGGCGTATGCGACCATGCGTCTAATTTCTGAACAAATCGCGTTAAACCGCCCATAGAACAGAAATGCCAACCAGCATCATGAATCGTATAGGGTTCATAGGGCGGTGGATTTGGAATATGAAAAATAAAACATTTTCTCAAATCATCGACGCTTTGATTTTTTAAATTTCCATATTGGATAGCAAAAGGGCGGATTCTCCCATTATTTTTCTCCTTGGCATTAAGAAAATAGACAAAGAAATCGAGATGGCAAGCCACAATAGGGTGTTGTTTCAATCCTTCGACAATGCGAGGAATTGCTTGATGAGAGATGATCTCATCCAAATCGGAAACTAAGATGACATCATTGTCTTTGCATTGGTGTAATGCTCTTAGAATTTGATCTCTTTGAAACTTTTCTCGCTCCCAGGGGTTATTATGGAATTCAATTCTATCAGTGACTTCGATATGAATTATTTTTGATAAAAATTTTTCAAATCTTTGTTTGTTTTCTTTGAAAATCATCAGCTTGGAAGTTCCTTGGAAAGTCTGGTCCATTTCAACCAAAACAAAGTAATCTACAACATCATCGAGTTCATTTAACCGGATCTCAAGTAATTCCAATTCGTTAAAAAATGTGAAACAATCATAGATTTTTGGAGGACTATTTATCTCACTATAATTTCTCCCTGTCATTTCATTATTGTCTCTAAATTGCCTGTCCTGCTTTATTTTATTTTTTTTCTTTCTTTTTTCATTTTTAATCAGTTGTATTTTCGTGCCAACGTCATTACCTTGCAGTAGTTGCGTTTCCAGGCAAAAGAAACAAACGAATAAGAGAACGTAATGGACAAACTTGCGCATAGAAATGGCTCCTTAAGAGTTATAACGTTAAAAGCATAGGCACAAATCTGAAACTTTAAATTTTACAAATGGTGATATTTCTTGTCTACATGGTGGAAGACAGTAAAATGACCAATGGCGTATAATTACACAAAATAATATCTTTTTGCCACCTATGGAACTTCTTAATCCTGAGCAGCAACTTGCCGTCGACCATGTCGAAGGGCCTCTTCTCGTGTTGGCAGGAGCCGGATCGGGAAAGACTCGAATCGTCACTTTCCGCGTCGCCCATCTTTTAAAACTAGGCGTCCCATCGAATGAGATCCTCGCTGTCACCTTTACCAATAAGGCAGCAGAAGAGATGCGCAGCCGCATTTTGCAGCTGACACATAAATCAGTCCTCACCTGCACATTCCATAGTTTGTGCGCTCGGATTTTAAGGGAATCCATTACGTTTCTGGGATATTCAAGAGATTTTGTCATTTACGATGAAGAAGACAGTGAAAAAGTGATGAAAGAGTGTTTTGCAACGCTCAATATCAAAGAAGAAAAAGGACAGGTGAGAAAATTCCGCGCTCAGATTTCCCAAGCAAAAAATGCTCTCATCGAACCATCGGGACTGCCCAAAGAAGATAAAGTGGTGCAAGATGTCTACGAGCTTTATCAAAAAAGATTGAAGGAATATCACGCGCTTGACTTCGACGACCTCCTATTTCTCACTGTGCAGCTTTTTAAGCAGTTTCCAGATGTGTTGCAGCAATACCAAAAGCGCTGGTCATTTATTTTGATCGATGAATACCAAGACACTAATGAAGCGCAATACAATATCGCCCGCCTTTTAGCTGAAAAGCACAAGAATGTTTTTGCTGTGGGGGATCCCGACCAATCGATCTATTCTTGGCGAGGGGCCAACATCCACAACATTTTGAATTTTGAAAAGGATTTTCCCGGCGCTAGAGTCATCCCCTTAGAACAAAATTATCGAAGCCGAAGCAAC
>JAHFTO010000076.1 GCA_023269355.1 Chlamydiota bacterium
ATATTTCGATTAAAAGTTGCGATTTTTCCCTCTTTGGCATCATTAAGGAAGTTCTATATATTCCCTTAAAACCGGATGAAAAGTTTCGCGCGAAGGCTGTCATCGACGTCTTTGCCTACCGCTCCTCAAAAGCCCTTGCTTCGGCCCTTATTCTGGGGCTACAGGCCCTTCTAGGAAGCACCTTTTTACCCATCCTCAACTGGGGCAGCATCGCATTGTTTGTCCTGTGGATTGGGATCGTGGTCGCCCTGCTCAAGGAGCCGGCGACGGTCATTTCTGAATAACGCACTTACCCTTAGTTAGTTAGATTTGATTAGGCTAAAGTATTTTCTGCTGTTTTAATGTAAGCATGAAATAGATTACAATAATCCTGATTATTAATCTAAAGATTAAATTAACTAAACAGTCAATAAATGAAAATGAGGTAAAAATGTCTTCAACAATTTCTTCAGTAACAACAACTTCTTCTTCAACAACATTGAGTCTCCCTGAGGAGATTATCTTGCATGTTTTTGGATTTTTATCTCCGACAACATTGCTTCAGGCATCTCATGTCAACGGGCAATGGCGGGCGCTAGGCTCTTATGTCCTGTGGAACGCCTTTAAAAACGCAGAAGAGATATTTCCAAGATCAAAAGTCTATGATGGGATCGTTTATAATATTTCTGTTTCTATAGATCCCATGGATAGGCTGCTTTGCCCCGCCCACCTATTGCGTAGAGGTAGGCAACCCGTAGCCGGTTCCTCCCCCCTTTCTATAACATACGTGGATCAACCGCCCGTAGCGGTTGCTCAACCTTTTGATCAGCACCGCATCATCGGTATAATCAGTAGCGTGTACTCTAAATTGAACTCTGCTCAGAGCGCAGGGGTGTTTGGATACTCTAATGGGCGTGGAGGGGAGGAGGAGCCTCAGAGCTTCCTTACATTTCTCCCTAACCCTACTTTAAAATTCACGGCCAATATAATATTCACGAAGCAGCCGTGCTGACTCGAAACGGGGTAGGGTAGGGTGTGACAAACGCTCAGGAAGGGCGTCTGTCGCAGCATTTTCGATTGAATTAATATGGACCCACTTGGGATGATCCTAGAAACGAGAGTGATATCACACTCGGCCACAAAGAAGGCTCAGAAATGACCTTAAGCATAGTAGGTCCCGAGTTTGACACCTGATTTTTATAACATACCTAAAATCAGCATATTATAAAAAATAAAATCCCGTGTACCACTACATTTGTGCGCCATCGATGTGTTTTTATTCAGATACTCCCCTCTGCACACTTCAGCAATTTTGGAGGGATTGGAGCCCCAATTGCTTTAAACAATAGCGCAGCATTTCCCTTGATGTCGTTACGTACCCAGACACGAGCATTTTTTACTGTCACTGGAATCGCCCGAACTTCTGCCAGCTCTCTCATTGCCTCAACTACGGTTAGAGGGCGCTCTTTGATTGTTCCTTCTTGAATCGCAGCGCTCTCCAGAATAACACCCTTTTCGCGGAGCAATTTAGTCATTTGTGCTTCGCAAAAATAGGCTAAAAAACACAGGGTGAGATGCCC
The DNA here is from genome assembly GCA_023269355.1 of Chlamydiota bacterium. Lineage (GTDB taxonomy): Bacteria > Chlamydiota > Chlamydiia > Chlamydiales > Rhabdochlamydiaceae > CAJCIW01. The sequence continues at coordinate 1,560 of JAHFTO010000076.1, forward strand.
CTTAATTCGTTGATCCGTCCAATGATGCACCGGGCGAGCTCTGAGTGTTCCCTTAATTTCACCGAATGCATCTTCCACTATCCACAAATGCTTGTAGGCCATGATAACGTCGGCAGAACTCATTCGGTCGACAGGAACATTGGTAATCAGGCCAAAAAATCCATCTTTCCGTGATTCTCTGGCAATCACAGCCTCGTCAAGTTTGGGTTCCCCTTTTTTTAACCCAGTCACGTATTTTCGATAGTTTGTGTTGGATACAAAATTTTTCGGAGTAGGCTTTTTGGTTAATTTCTTCCTGATCTTTGATAAAATATCTTCTCGGGTTTCTCTATCACGCTCGGCGCGTTTTTTTGACCATGTGATAATGCAACGATCTCCATTGTGCGTGGTTTCGTAACATTCCAATTCATCATTCATTTTCATAAAACGGCTGCGATCGTAAAATTCATCATGACGTTGTTTGATCACTCCTAATTTCATCCCGACAATGAATTCACCCTTTTCTTCATTCCCGCAATGGGCGCGGATATGCTCTAAATTTTTCGCGGAAAAAAGTCCGCGATCGGCCACGAAAATAAAGCGCCGTATTTTGAATTTCTCGCGCATGCGTTTGACGATATCAACAAGAGTAGCCCCTTCAAACGTATTCCCAGGATAGACTTCAAATCCCAGGGGAATACCATCGGTATCGACAAGCAATCCCAGTACAACTTGTGTGCAGTCACTGCGCATCTCTTTGGAATATCCAAAGCGACATAGCTCTCCAAGATCCTCTCTGGTGCTTTCAAATCGCAACGTGGTGAGATCGTAGAGTACCACGTCAACCGACCTATTCAAAAGATCGCGGTCATGCCAGTACAACCCTTGCTCGATCTGTTCTTGATGCTGACTGAGCAAATCCAGGGTCCGGTAAAGGTGATGTAACTCATCCTTGCCAGAGAGGATTTCTGGATATAATTTGTCTTGCCAATGTTCAAAAATCTTTAACTTCGAGCCTGGCTTCAGAAAACGACATACGATCATAGTAAAGACAATGCGTTCGAAATCGAACTGTAGTTGAGGGTGCTGTGAGGCAATCTTGGCAAGAAGCGGCTGGATGCCAAAACGAGCAAAGATGTGCTGTAGTACCAGTAACGGTCCCAGAATATAGGTGTCCTCTATCTCCAAGGATTTAGCTGCATCCAGAGCAGTGAGCACATCTTTATGCCGGCCGATAGCTGCTATTAGATCATCGAATCGATCTTCTCCCACTTTACCGAGAGACAACAAAATACGCTGCTTTACCTTACCTTGATCCCGGTAAGATTCTACGAGGTGATAATAGCCCTGTCCTTTTCTGTTGGTGGTGATCCTGATAAACATGACATGGTTGTATACCATGTACATTTCATTTTTTGCAAATTTTCATTTGAAAATTTTCAATCCTGTGTACACTACGTTTTTCGCTTTTTTGAGATGCCTCTCATAGACAAAATAGGCTCAAAAATGGCCTTCAGGTGTCAAACTCGGGAC
>JAHFTO010000021.1 GCA_023269355.1 Chlamydiota bacterium
ATACCCAAACATCGACAGGAGCTGAACTCACAGGCAGATTCTTAATCTTACAGGTACTTACAAAAAGAGATCTTGGCATTGCACGTACTTTTGAAGTTTCCGCTTTTTAACCTACTTTCTATGGAGGAGACCCCGAGCAATAGCTAAAGTTTAGTAATATGAACATAGTTGGCGTAGGTTTCAATATAGGGGATCATGATTATTTAAAACGCTTTTACAAGTCAAAGAGAATTTTAAGAGCGATCACTCTCGACTCTTCCATGTTTTTTTTGTCCATTTTATCGCTATAGCGTAAAATTTTTGTTCCCTTTTTTTTTTCTTTAAAATAGGATCATGCCTCATAAAAACTACTGACGATTAGGAGTTTGGCAAAAACGAAAATGAAGTTGTCACTAGTGCTCTGTTGCAAAATTCCATCTGACTTAAATTCTGCGGTTTTAAGAACCTATCTCAGCAACATGTTTCGTCAATTTCGGTATATCTGTTTCTTGGCTTTGTCATTTGCATGGACAACTTCTTCTCTTCAGGCGGAGCTTGAAGATCACTTTAAAAAAGCGACGGATAAAGTCATGCAACCTCAAATGAGAAACATCGATTTTATTTATATGATCAACTTGGATCAAAGGCCCGAAAAATATGCGCAATGTGTACAAAAATTGGCTCCTTTCGGGATTGTTCCCTATCGTTTTTCTGCAGTGAATGGATGGGAGTTGCCTATCGAAGCAATCAATGAAGTTGGATTGAAGTACGAGACCTGGATGAATAGCGAAATTTGGGGAACTTCCTATTTACCTTCAGGAAACCTAGAGCCTTTTCATGAAATCATACAAGAACCGGGAAGAACGTATTTTTGTCATTGCATGTCTCGAGGTGCAATTGGCATCGTTCTAAGCCATCTGTCTATCCTGCAAGATGCTTATGATTCTGGTTTTGAAACGATCTGGGTGATGGAAGATGATATCGAGATTATTCATAGCCCGCATTACATGTCCGATTTCATCGATGATCTAGATAGTCTTCTTGGCAAGGATGGCTGGGATATATTGTTCACTGATCAAGATACAATAAGCAGCGAAGGAAATCGCATTCCCTGTAGTGCCTATGCAAAGAGGCCCAATTTTGTTCCTCCAAATCCAGACAGATTTGAAGAAAAATATAATATTAATCCAGACCTCAGATACATTGGGTCGCGTTATGGCGCTTATTCGATGATTGTTCGCAGATCGGGGATGAAGAAGATTCTTGATTTTATCAAAGCTCATTCCATTTTTCTTCCCTATGATATGGAGTATACTTTACCTCCTAAAATCCGCCTTTTTACTGTGACTACAGATATTGTATCTACGCAAATTCAGGCACCTTCTGATAATGGAGGTCCCAATTATTTAAATCGGGGAATAAAAGATTTTTTAGTGGAAGGAGAAACAGATGATTGATATTCCATCTCAATCGCATTTTGAATGCGTTTTGGCAATAGACAAAGTGGATTCTACTGAGAAGTTTAAATATAGACCTGTGAACTCATTTAATCCCGTTGCCGTCAAACAAAAAGCATTCGAACTCATGAATCAGCTCACAGGGTGGTGCGCTTATAGTAAAGGAGCGCTCATTATGGATCTGATTATAAAACATAAACCGCAGACGATTGTAGAGATTGGTGTGTGGGGAGGAAAATCTCTTGTTCCCATGGCTTATGTCCTTAGAGAACTCGGAAGAGGAAAGGTTTACGGGATTGATCCCTGGGATAAAGATGAGTCGCTTCAGTGGGTCGTGGATGAGAGTAATCGGAAGTATTGGGGATGGGCAGACCACAATGCGATTTTATATGAATTATTGGAGAAAATCGAGAGATTTGAGCTTAGTGATCAAATTGAATTAATTAGAGCCACCTCGGAAGATGCGCCTCTGATTTATGACATAGATATGTTGCATATTGATGGTAACCATTCCGAAGAAACTTCTTTTATTGACGTGACAAAATGGGTTCCTCTCGTAAAAAGCGGTGGGTGGATCTTTTTTGATGACCTCCACTGGTATGAAAATGGCAAATATACAACGGCAAAAGCCGTTGCATGGTTGAATGCAAACTGTATAAAAATTGCTGAACTTACAGATCAAGCGGATTGGGGAATTTGGGTAAAACCATGAAAAAATTACTTCTTATATTAAATTGTTGTTGTTTTGCGTTTCTTAATGCTGACCCAAAGGTTGAAGAATTACAGAACCGAGTAGTGACAATTCTTCCTTCTTTGGAAGGATGGTGCACTAAGGAAAAAGCCCTGGCGTTGGTGGATCTTGTATTAGAGGTAAAACCGAAAGTATGTGTAGATATTGGGGTTTTTGGAGGAGGATCCTTATTCCCGATCGCCTCTGCTTTAAAAGTTCTTGGTAAGGGGATTGTGATCGGAATAGATCCTTGGGATAAAGTGGAGTGCTTAAAATATTTAGATCCTATAGCAGATATCGCTCATCTTAGTTGGTGGGGCAATTTGGATATGAATTATGTCTATTTATCCTATCTTAGTATGCTGAAAAGATTTGGGCTGGAAAATTATTGTTTGACGATGAAAACGACTTCTGAGAAAGCGATTACTTCCATTGAAACCATTGATATTTTGCATATCGACGGAAATCATAGTGAATCTGGTTTTGCATTGGACGTTTTCCTCTACCTTCCCAAAGTGCGTTCAGGGGGATATATCTTGCTTAATGATTCCTTATGGCAGCAAGCGCAGCAAGCGGTCGATCTTCTCTTAGAAGCGTGCGATGTGGTTAAACTCATCGACAATGGAAATTGTATTATTTTTCAAAAGAGATGATATTATCTATGATAAGAATTTTAGTTTATTTTTTTGTCTTATTTGCACCTTCGTTTTTTGTTTTTTCTGATGAGATCGATTTGTACAACTATGAAAAGTCGATTTATAGCCGCAATGGAGAAGATGGTATCCTTGCAAAAATTTTCCAAACGATCGATATTACTTCTCGGTTCTGTGTAGAACTCGGTGCATGTGATGGCGTGACAGGAAGTAATACCTATCTTCTGAGACTCCAGGGATGGAATAGTCTTCTCATAGATAGGGCTTATTCGATTCCGGAATACAATCTTCGCAAGGAATTCATTACCGCAGAGAACATGAATGTGCTGTTGGATAAATATCTAGTACCAAAGAACTTAGATCTTTTGTCGATGGATATTGTTTACAATACTTTCTACGTTTGGAAAGCGATGGATGAAAAATATAAACCGGCCGTTGTAGTGATTGCTTACAATGCTATGCATTTGCCTACGGAAGATAAAGTGGTTAAATACCGCCCTTATTATTGTGGCGATGGAAGCAATTACTACGGAGCTAGCATCTTAGCTTTTTATCATTTAGGAAGATCTAAAGGATATTCTCTTATTTATGCAGATCAGTCAGGAGGGAATCTCTTTTTTATTAGGGATGATATTCTACTGGCAAGAGATTTGAAATTTAAAAACATAAATGATGTGGAAAAACTCTATCAAAATGTCATTCCCAAAGATCCATTGGATGGAGGCGAACGTTCGAATTCACTTCCTATTGAATATGTTTCATCTACTGAAATACTCGAATCTATGGAGATGGAACCATGAAAAATTCACTCAAACTTCTTTTTTTTCTTGTCTGTACATGGAATGTAGATATCTTGAACGGAGATGTGAGTGATCACTTTAAAAAAGCCTTCCATAAATCCGCTGTCTATTCTATGAGGAATATCGATTACATCTACATGATTAACTTAGATCAAAGACCGGAAAAATTTAAAATGTCTTTGGATCAATTGACGCCTTATGGAATCTACCCCTATCGGTTTTCTGCTGTCAATGGATGGGAGCTTAGTATAGAAGAGATCAATGATGTGGGCGTAAAATTTTCTCCGGAAATGGAAGGGGGATTTATGGCTACAAGTTATCATAGCGATGGGCATTTTCAGCCAAGTCACGAATATGTTCTCAATTATGGGCAAACTTATTTCTGCCATTGCATGGCAAGAGGAACAATTGGAATTGCCTTAAGCCACATCTCCGTATTGCAGGATGCTTTTGACTCTGGCTTTGAGACAATTTGGGTGATGGAGGATGACATTGATGTTAAACGGGACCCAAATATACTTTCAGACCTCATTGACAGGCTTGATCAGCTTGTGGGAAAGGAAAACTGGGATATCTTATTCACAGATAGAGATATTCGAGATGCACATGGTGAGTATGTCCCATGCCATGGAGCAGCAAAGCGCCCCGATTGTCCCATCAATTTGTTTTGTAATGATTATTATGCAAGAAGGGCGATTAATGATGAGTTTTGGCAAATTGGCTCGCGATTTGGAGCTCATTCCATGATTGTGCGTCGCAGCGGAATGAAAAAGTTATTGCAGTTTTATAAGGCTCATCAAATATTCCTACCTTATGACATGGATTTCATCATTCCTCCAGGAATAAAGCTGTTTGCTATATGGGAAGATGTTGTTTCTAATCTTCCAAGGGCTCTTTCTGATAACGGGGGCGCAAACTATTTGAAATCATCCAATTGAAGTAACAGAGAGGAAATTATGAGAAAGATTTTATTGTCAATAGTTTCGGTGGTGTTAGTTTTTCATTCTGATTTTATGTGTTCATCAGAGCTCAATATAACAAAAGCGGATGACATCACTTATGATGTGCTCACTGACGCAGGTATCAATTATGTTTCTATATTTAAAGAGATATTTGGGAATAGCAGAGTAAGAACTTTTTTGGAATTTGGCTATGACTATCCCACGAAGTATTTTCTCGATTCCTGTCATAAAGTGATTTCCGTTGGTATGATCACCCATGGATATGGACCTGAACCGTTTAAAAAGTATTTAGCCCTTTATCGCGATTGTTCTAATTGGATCCCTCTTGCTTATTTAAGTGGCTATATAGGCGATCCCTCTTGGGCTTCTTTTAAATACATTGGTTCCGAGAGTGTGTATAAAGCAGCGTCTTATCAGTGTGTCACCCATAAAAATTATGCCTTAATGGATGATTTTTATATCACGGAGTTAAACGCATTTATTGGCAATTTAGTTCGCTATCACGCGATCGATCTTGCCTTTGTGAATATGATTGGGGTCGTGCTTAGAGGAGATGTTGTTCAATGTCTTTTGGGGAAGGTTCCTGTCATTGTGGCGCAAGATACTTCTATGCGGTATGGGGAAGAAAAAAGCGACCTTTACGGATACACGAGAGTGGTCACTCCGGATGATTACGAAGAAATTTATATTTCCAAAGGAGGAGGAACGACAGTCTGGATTCAAAAAAATAACAAGTGGAATGAGTTAGTTCAAGTGCTTAAGAATTATGCAAATGCAAGCTAGTTTGATCTTATTTCTGTTGAGCACTCTCTGGTGTTTTCTTTGTATAGAAGGGAAAGATGCTTATGTACAGCCGCAAGAGGAAGTGAAAATTTGCCTCGTCATGAATGTACATAATGATGAAAGCGTTATTGAAAGGTGTCTAGAGAGTGTTAAAGAAATCGTTGATTGCGTCTCCGTATGTGATACGGGTTCTACAGATGATAGCATTTCCTTGATCAAGCAGTTCATGCAACGGAGCGATATACCGGGCAAAATTTATCGGCATCATGCGGCATTTGCTACAAAAGACGCCCATAAGACGATAAAAGATCTGGGGTTTTCCCTCTCCCACACCTATCTTCTTTATTTAGACCCAGACATGGCATGGTTACCTCAATCTTCTTTCAGCAGGCAGGCATTAAAGGTAGATGCTTACCTCATTCTTGCGAAGTCTTCTACTCCTTCGCATTATAGTTACAACCCTAGACTCGTTCGAGCATCGAACATTTCTAACAATTTTGATCCTTTATTCGATTCTTTTCAGGAATCAAGTCACTGTGTCAAATTACATACGGTTTCGATCGAGTCGATAGGAGACGCAAGCTATAACGCAGAGAAATTAGAAAGAGAAATCGAAAAATTTTCGCAGGCAGTTGAGGAGGGATCGGAATCGGAACGTACGTTGTTTTACTTAGCTCAATGTTATGTTGGAGTAAAGAATTATTCAGAGGCAATCAAATGGTATAAAGCGCGGATTGAAAAAAAGGGCGATCGGGAACAAATTTGGTTTTCAAAGTACATGTTGGGAGAGTGCTATGAAGAATTAAAAGAGTGGTCTGACGCGCTCAATTGGTACCTTGAAGCCTATCAATTGGATTCGAGTCGAGCAGAACCCCTTCGAAAAATTGCGACCTATTATCGCCTTATGGGTCAAAATGATCTTGCTTATTTATTTGCAAAACATGGATCTCGCATTCCTTCTCAGGACAACCAGCTTCTTTTCTCTGCTACTCCTTTGTTTGATTATCAATGGGATGAGGAACTATCGATCACTGCGTATTATACACGCTATAAAGAGGAAGGTTTTACAGCGGTCAATGAGGTGATTTTAAGAAAAAACATCCCTTGGCACGTGAAAACGCAGGCGTATAACAATGCCCTTTTTTATGTGAAAAATTTACCCAATGCGCGCTTCCAGCCCATTCGCATTCAACTACCTCTGATTGAAGAAGGTGTTGAAGATCGCTATTACCCTATGAATCCTTCGATTATAAAGACGTCTACAGGCTACAAAGTGATTTGTAGAGCTGTGAATTACACCCAAACTGGAGCAAAAATTTTTCGTACGATTGATAAAACAGGTGTTTTTCGCACTCGTAATTTTTTAGTCGAATACGACTTTGATTTTAAACTGCTTTCCCAGCAGGAGATCATGGAAGTGCTGCCCAGGCAGCGATTTCATTCATGTAACGTGGCAGGTTTAGAGGATTGCCGCCTTTTTGAGTGTCAGAGTGATTTATGGTTTACTTGCACAACATTCGATACAAATCCCACAGGGAATCTTCAAATATCGCTTTGTAAGTTGGAAGAGGAAGGATTGAATGGGACTATTCATGTAGAGAGCTTAACACCTTTAAAAGGTCCTGATTTGTATCGCTGTGAAAAGAATTGGCTTCCATTTATTCATGATGACCAACTCTATATTGTCTACTCGTACGACCCGTTTATCATTTATAAGCCAAATAGCAAAACGGGTGATAATGAAACAGTGGTGGAATATACACCCATCCATGATTTCTCTCATTTTCGAGGATCTGCAGCCCCCATAGAATTTGAGGATGGCTTTCTCATGCTTGTCCATGAGGTCGTTGTTACACACGACTATGAACGTCGTTATTTGCATCGTTTCTTATATCTTGATTCAAATTTCATCGTGCAAGAGCTGTCCATGCCATTCATTTTTCAACACACAGGAGTTGAATACTGTGCTGCAATGATTATCGACCATTCTAAATCAGAGCTCATTTTGAGTGTCGGCATAGAAGATCACGATGCTTACCTTTGTTTTGTCGACCTTGAAACGATTAGGTCTTTATTGCATCCATTGACAATGCATCATGAGACTTCGTTTCAGAAACTTAATAGGAGGCTATTTTGAAAAAAGCTCTATTAATTTTACTGTTCACTTTTTCTTGGCATTTGATATGCGCTGGAGAACCTAAAGCAAAGAAATATAATCTTTCCATTTGTGCAATTTTTAAAAATGAGGCTATGTATTTTCGCGAATGGATTGAATATCATCGAATGATCGGCGTAGATCATTTTTATTTATATAATAATGGGAGCACAGATCTTTTTGAACAAGCTCTAAAACCCTATATTAAGGCTGGAATTATTACCCTAATCCATTGGCCTGATCACTTAAAATATTATTTTCTTGAGGAAAGCGAAAAGGATTCCTTGTGGGCATTAAGTACACAAGTTCCCGCTTATGAAAATGCCGTTAAAAATCGAGCAATCAATGAAACAAAATGGTTAGTGTTTCTGGATGTCGATGAGTACCTTGTTTTTCCAAAAGAAGATCTCAAGCTTCTTATCAAGAAGTATGATGAGTATCCTGCAGTGTCATTGGTGAGCGACCATTTTGATTGTTCTAATTTTGCCCACGTTTTGCCAAGAAGGAAACTACTTATCGAAACTGTTGAGTTGGCAGCTCTCCCTGAACGGCATCCTCAGAAAGAAGTGACCAAAACAATTTTCAAACCGGATGAATGCTTAGGATTCACATGGCCTCCTTATGAGTGTATTTTTAAGGATGAACGGTCAGCTATCAAATTGAAAAAAAACGAGGCGCGCATTAACCATTATGTGAATCGGTATAAAGGGCGCTTAAATATGGAGAAGCGTAAAGAAGTATTGCGGGTTGATCATAGGCTGTTATCGGAAAATGAAGCTAATGAATTGTTAAGAGAGGGTTACGAAATCGAAGATCAGGAGCGTGCCATTCAACATTATGTACCTAAGCTTCTCAAAAGGCTGGGATTGCATTAAGAATCGGATCTAAAAAAAGATTGCATGTAAATACTAAATTTTGATTTGATAGGCGGTTTCTTATAAGCATTTGTTGCTTATAGAAATTTTCTCTGCTCAAAGTGAGGAAAGAGGATTTAGGTTGGACCTTAAATTCATGAGAGATTGATATCTTAAATAGTGGATACAAGTCCAATCAAGCACACAATTCAAAATGAGTAAACACCATGAAAAGAATATTATCTCTATTATCCATTTGTTTCTTCCTGCAACTTACGGGGGCAGAGATCCAAGACTGGTCAACCCCTCCAGAAACGATTTCTACACTTGGAGTCGATGCTTCTAATCCTCATAACGCTATGGACCTCAACGGCAATATTGTGGCTATCTGGGTGGAAAACGGTGCGATCATCTCCAAAAATAAACTCGTTGGAGAGGACTGGAGCACAGCGACTCAATTAGCAAGTTCTGGAGGTTCTGCTCCCCAGATCGTTGTTGATCCTTCGGGGAATGCGACAGCTGTTTGGGTTCAGAGCGGCGTTATTAAAGCTTGTAGCCAACCACTGGGTTCTACGTGGGGTACCGTGAAAACTCTCTCTTCTTCGGGAGCATCATCTCCACAAATTGCTGTGAATACAGCAACGGGCGATGTTGTTGCTGTATGGGTGAATGCTGGAATCGTGAAATCCTCTACTAAAGCCTTTGGCGGTTCCTGGTCGCTAGTTGCAGATACACTTTCGGCAACGAATTCAGCGGCACCTCAGGTGGCCTTTGGTTCAGGGGGTAAAGTCATTGCAACTTGGCATACTCTCAACAGCGTAAGCAACGTCTATAATGTCAACCAAGCCACCAAGACGGGCAGCTTAGGTACTTGGTCTGTCGCTGCAATGATCTCCGATCCTTCTATTAATTCCGTTTTTCCTCAGGCTGCAGTGGATGCTAATGGGAATATTTTTGCGATTTGGTATACTTATAACCTCCAAGGAAATGTCTATTCCAATGTAGTACTTCAAAGTGCGATTATGTTGTCTGGATCCCCTTGGTCTACTCCTGCTGACGTTTCTGAACCAGGCAGAATTAATCCCGTCAATTTAACTTCAAAAGTGGTGTGTAACGAAACAGGCGCTATTGCGGTTTGGACAAACTCCTTTGATGGGGCCACCTATGTTGCTGAAACAGCCTCAACGGATGCGGACCAGCAATGGATTTCGCCTAAAACTCTTGCTAAAAGCCTTTATACTGTTGATTTCGGTCTGACTCTAAATACACAAGGGGACGTTTTTGGTCTCGATATGACCTATAACGATCTAACCAACTATCTTTTCATTGAGGCGAATGAAACGCACATTGGCGGATATCTCAATGGTACTTGGGGGAATCCTACCGTTATTTCGACAGGAACAATCAATGCCTATCCAGAAATTGCAGCTACAACCCATGGAACACACAATTACGCATGTGCACTGTGGCTCGGTTTTAATGGCTCTAATAATGTTATTTTATGCTCCTTTGGGACAGGAAATACGATTACTTCACCTTCCAATGTGGCTGTCACTCAAACGACGAACGATATGAGTGTTTTCACGGAGTACTATAATACGATCACATGGGATGCAAGTTCCGATCCTTCTTTGGCAGGGTACGCACTCTATCGCGATGGGTTATATATTGCCTTCATCAATGCAGGGACATTAACCTTTACAGATCACAACCAACTTCATAATGGTCCTGTGACTTATGGTGTGTCCGCCATTGATACTACAGGCACTGAAAGCGTGATTGTTTCCGTTACCTATCCCTAATCATTAGAAAAAATCAGCCCGTGTAAGTCTCTTTTCTAAGAAGAAACGAGATCACATGGGCTGAATCATTTTACCAGTGATGGTTTTATGGCAATGGGGTAAATCGCTTGAAATGATTCCAAGTCTTCTGAAAACATCGCTTCTAAGTCCAAACTCTTACCCTTTTCTATGGATTGGGGGATATATCCATGCATCAGCCATAATGCATCTGTGAGGGTTTCTGAGATTGCGGCACTTCCTCTTGAAAAAGGAGAAATATGGGCAAGCAACCAATGTAAGTGTGCGATTTTATTTTTAAGTTCTATAGGCTTGTTAGACCAATCTTCTGTGACAATGTTCTCGTAAATGATAGCTACATAAGAAAATAAGGGATCGTCCTCATCCCAAAATCCTACATATACATTTTCAATGATAGATCCAACCCAGTCATCTTTACTTTGCTGAGTGAGAAGATAGCTTTGACCATGAATAGTGAGTTGTTGGGTTTTTGGTTTGTCTACTTTATCCCCGTATCTCTGATATTGTCCACATAAAGTAGTTGTCATGATGTGTTTACGTTTAATACAAAATTCTGAGGCATTTTTTGTTTCGCAGAGATAGGCGATATGCCGTCTTCTGTCACCGAGAGTGGATAAAAGCGTTTTAAATGAACAGAGACTACGGTCTGATCTTATTGACCAAAGAGCGAACACAACATTTTTTCTCGTCTCTTGTTGATAGATTGCTTGTACATCACTTCCTCCATAGAGCTGCAGATGCTCTCTGTTTAAAGACCGATCCAGGGGCTGATAAAATGTTAAAGATGGAAGTGCTGTCTCAGCGGTAGATTCAAACCAGTCCTGAAGCTGTTTACAATTTTTCTGATCGATTTCCGATGACAAACAGCCTTTGTCCTGAAGAAGCTGCATTACTTCAAGATATCCTTTACTTAGCGCAGAAGAAAAAAAGTTTTCTTGCTCTTTCTTTGAAAAATTATTTAATGAAGAGTGCATTAAAAGCGCATCGAGCACATCGAGATGACCATTGAGAATTGCTTGATAGATCGGTTCTTGAAGAAATTCAGGAGCAATGAGGATTTTGTTTCTTTGTACGCAGGATAAGAGCAAGTGTATGCCCTCAATATCTCCATAGGATGCGTATAATTGTAAGTATTCTGAAATAATGAGAATGCGTTGCCAGGCGAGTAAATTCTTGTTTTCGATGGTGGATTGCACACAGTCGTGCAGCGCTTTTTTAGTATAGGGTAATGCAAGGCATTTTCCATCCATAGAACCCCAACCCCATTGATCGCCAATAAAAACAATCACTGGGCGCGAACACTTCTCGTTGAGGCAAAACGGCGTGAGGCCCGATTTTGCAAATTCCTCAATCTTGTCCCAGTGGTTCGTTTGACTGAGAAGAAAAAAATCTATAGACGATATTCCTGCAATGGGAGCCAATGTCATCATGAGGAAAAGCAGATAGTCTGTGTAATACTTCATGACCTCTTATAAGCCGACCTCAGTATAAAATGTTCTGTCGATTTTCAGATTCTTTTGAGCCGATGATCGATCATCGGCTCAAAAGAATCTGAAAATCGACAGAAGCTTAATTTTACAACAGTTGGATTAATGTCTTGACTTACAGGCGATACAAGAAATCATAATTCGAGAATTATATGATAGACTTGATACTGCAATGACATCGCGAGCAGGTGGATACTGCAGATTAAATCTAGCTGTATATGCAGCATCCATCATGTCAAAATCTCGGATATCAGTGAGATACACCTCCGTTTTGACGACCTGTCGCATAGTCATCCCGTTATCGTGAAGCCAGTGCTGAATTTGATCAATTGTCAAATTCGTGAGAGTCTGCATATCTCCAGTGGCAATCCTTCCTGTGATGGGATCGATGGGAAATTGTCCGGAGATATAAAGCAAATCCCCGGCATTGACAGCATTGGAATAAGCTGGCGTTGCTGCTAAATGGGCATAACCGATTAAAAAGAAAGATCCCATCATCATTAAATATCTTTTCATAAAGCACCATCCTATTGGTCTCAAATTTTGAATTTCGAACGACGTCAAATACTGAGATTTTGACATATACCCAAGTGGACTCAAAAGTTGGGTATAGTTCGAACTTCAAGCTTTTCGCGGAGAGAGGTATCACTTGTCAAGGAGTATTTTTCATTCTGGGGATGATGAAGCGCAAATTGTTCTCCACGCACTCTCTTACATTTTGCGGGAGATTCTTGATGGAAAGAAGTTGCTGGCTATCTTGGTAAGATTCGTCATAGCAGCCAATCCAATAGGCGCAGACAGAATGTTCAAGCAGCAGGCCGTATTCGTAGATCCATGCTTCTACAAAAAGCACATCGTCGGGTTGTTTGAACTTTAAAGCATATTGAGACAATAGGTAGCCCAGAAGATAATTTTCCTTGAGGCGATAATACTGGCATAGTCTGTACAGGGGCTCTGTACGGATGGGGCGAAAATCATAAGCTTTAGAGTAACTTTTGCTGATCACATCTTCTGGCATCATTAATTCTTCATGAATCATTCCGATTTTATAGAGGGACCAGAAGACTTCTTGGTCCCATCCTCCCATGGCAACTCGCCTTTCATAGCTTGCAAGAGCTTTACTCAGATTCTGAGCATCGTGATAGCTCTGAGCGAGATAGAAGGCATTTCGCGTGCTAGTGGGATCTATTTCGAGCGCTTGCTCGAGGAGCTGAGCATCTTTTTCAAATTTTTTTGGGTCAGAGGAGCGGTCTCCGCCGCCAACAATGCGATAGACGACCCCATCGAGTTGGCTTGTATGGGACGCTTGATAGCTAAATATTGCTTCGTGAACAACACCTCCCCATCTCCAGTCTAGATCTGTGCGCACAATCTGGGGACGATAGTAGGAGCTGCCGCCGTAATTGATTTTTAGGTAATAACCATCGTGATAGAGCTCTGGCAGGATAAAACCGGGGTCGATTTCGAGCTCATCGTCGGCATCTATGAAAAGAACGTATTCCGCCTTGTCTTTTGCAAGCTCAAGAGCTTCATTGCGGTTGAAGGCGAAATTGACCCAGGGACGTTCATATAGCTCGCCGGGAATATCTTTCATGAATTCGAGAACGATCTCTTGAGTATGATCATTGGAGCCTGTGTCGACGATGACCCAGTAATCGATGAGAGGTTTGACCGACTGTAGACAGCGCTCGATCACTTTGCTTTCATTTTTGACAATCATGTTTAAACAGATTTTAGGTCTTTCTGTAGCAAAGGTCCATGAGGTGAGGAAAAGGAGAATGAGAAGGGCTTTTTTCATAGAGTTGATATGAGTTGCATAAAGAGTTGGATAAAGTGTTCTTGAGAGTAGCTTTTAGCGTTTTCGCTTTGTAAATAGGTGCGGATGTTTTGTTGATATTGCGAGTACGTTATTTCATCCATGTTTTTAAGATAAGAATAGAGTGCATCATCGCTTGAAAAATCTTCGCGCAAGAGATAGCAGTCTTTAGGAATGTATTCCGCGATGTTGGGAGCTCCCCAGTAGATGGGAACAGTTAAGGTTTGAAAGCAGTCGAAGATTTTTTCTGTGATGTAGCCAGGAATGCCCGTGATATTTTCATAGGCATAGCAAAAGCGAAAATGTTTCAGGCAGTCGACTTTCCTTTTGATGGGTCCTCGATAGGTCTTTAGCGTCAGAGGCCACCATTTTCCAAAAAGCAGGAAGTCGCTTGAGGAGCTATTTTCATAAAATTGGATCAAACGGTTGCGCTCAGAGTAGAGTTCTCCCGGATAATTTGAGATTTTATTGCAGGCGATCAGGGTGCATAATCTCTTGGAATCAAAGGGAAGCATCTCTCTAATCGGCGGATGCATGACAGGGTAATAGAATTTGAAATATTTCTGATTGTCGACGAGGCCATCGTGCCAGGTCATCACTTTAGAAAAGTGGCGGTGGTTATTCAAGTCGTAGTTGTCTGGAGCAACGGACGGGGGTTCCCATAAGAAAAGAATTTTCTTTTCCTTCGGATAGCGCTCCAGAAGTTTTAGTTGATCTAAAAAAATATCGAATACAATGAGGTATTCGAACTCTTCGAGGTTTTGCAGGTCATTAGCTTGTAGGACATCATAGCCTGCATCCCTTGCTACATCTCGAAGGCGGACGAGGACCTCCAAACAGTGATCGCGATTGTAGCGGGGATTATCAACGGCAAATAATTCTCCCCAATATCCTGGGGTGATGTAGATTTTTTTCAACACAGGCGCTTCTGTAGAATGTGAGGGTGAAGTCCATAAAAGAAAGAACAGAAAACAAAACCGGAGTGTTCTGATCATTTTACATAAACCCTGTCGAGATAGAATAAAGAATCAGGTTGAATGGGATCATTTGTTTCAGCGTGCGGCATGCGAGTCATAGGGGTTAAATCGGAGAATTGGAACTGATAGAGCAGCATCGACAGCGCGTTTTGATCTGACCGCGGCGAGAAGAAGGCGTCTTTATCGAAGGCTGCAAGGTACCATAGATCGAGGAGTAATTTTGGTTTTTCTTGGGTCAAGTCGAGTCCAAAAAGGCCCGCTGAACAGGAGGGGATCTGGTAGGTTTGTGCCAGTGTGAATCCAAAGTAGGCTGCTGCTTCAGAGTTTAGGTAAGGGCCGATTTTATGAGCATTGCCCATGACGAAATACCCTTTCTCAGCAATCATAGCAAAAATAGCGTTCAAGCTCACTAAAGGAAGTACCGAGCAATCGAGCCAAAGAACGCGTTTGAAGCCTTCTTTTTGCGCCTCTTTGAAAAATGAAGGTTTGAATGCATAAGGAACATGGGCAAGAACCAGCGATCCTCCTTCTTCATTCGGCCATCCTCCGATGCGGAAAAGAACGTGGCCTCTGAAATCAGAGCGGATGATGTGCTCAAGAAGACGCTGCAGGCCTTTAGGATAGTTTCTATTGAAGGAAGCATAGATAACGATGCAATTTTCTCTGTCGCTTTCGTCGCAATTGACATTTACGCTTCCTGAAACGGGAAACTCGTTCACCTGATTTCCAATGATTTTAATGGCCCTTGCCGCTGTTTGCATGTCGCCAAGCCGCTCGAGATGCTCTCTTTCTCCATAGCTGAGGTATCTTTGGACAAACTTATAATCGCATAGCGTGGGGTGGGCAATGTCTTGAATTTGGCTATATATCTCTGTGGCCAGATGGTCTGCATGGCAATAAAGGGGTAGAAAGAGAACGAAGAAGGCAGAAAGCAGAATGTTTTTAATCATAAGGGTTTTCTACGGGTAAATACGGGGGTTTCAGACGTAAGATTTTTTCGAGGACTTTTTGATAGCCCAGGTTCGTTTTATAATCATTGAGCGGTGTACGTATATTATAGACATAGAGGACATCGGGGATGAAGCGGGAGTGGTGGCTTGCCATTTCTACGATGGGCCACATGTAAGCCAGATCCCCTGCCATCTGAAAAAATTCGCCTTGAAAAAGCAAATCTTCGATCTGAATTTTGTGAAACAGTCCTGCATAAAATGTGCGAAGCGCCGTTGTGATCCATGGTTTTTCTCTAAAGGTATTGTTCTCGATCACAGCAAGAGGAACTTCCGCAGCCCATCCAGGCGTACCGCATGGGTAATAGACAAACTGGCCGTAGGTCGCCCAGACATCGGGATCGGAGTAGACCTCATCCAGTTTTGATAATACATGATCATGGGGAAACCAGTCATCTCCATCCAAGTTAGCCACAATCTCGTGGGGGTCGCATAGCCAGATTCCCTGATACACATTGGCTAGCGCTCCCAGTCGAGAAGGGTTATGGATGATGGTGACCTTATTTTGGGCGTTTTTTTCTTGGAGATAGGTGGTGACAAGTGCCCCCGTTCCGTCAGGAGAGGCATCATCGATATAGATGACCCTAAAATTACCATAGTTTTGGGTCAGGACAGAGTCGAGGTTACGCTGATACCAGTCCTTATTTTCATAAGAGGGAATGACGACAACGATGGGTTTTTCGGACGTTTGAGCATTCCCAGGTTGCTCAGAAACCAGAAATAGGATGTATAACCAAATCAACTTGGGTAGATGACCCATATTATTACAGATCCTTCCATTGTTTCAGAATTGCTTGAGCGATGTAGTCGATGGATTCTGCATAGTCTAGATAGGGCCTAGGGCAATGACAATCGATATAGTTTGTGATATTCAATGCATCTAATGCTTGTGGCCAATCTATTCGGTCGATTCTAGGTCCCACATCATGGCCAAGGTAGGTGACGGAGCCACCTGCAGATTCCCAGCATTTAAGATAGATATAGAGCATTTTTTCATCCGTATTCCATCCATAACCTCTACTTGCCCAATTGGCAATTGTAGCATTGATCTCTTCGAGGTTAGAAATTTCGAAAACCGATGCAAAAACCTTCCCTTTTGCAGCGATATAACACATAGGAAAGCGCCGGTAATGACGGCCATATGCTTGATCTCTATAAACTAAAAAGGTGTCGTCGGGGCATTCTTTTGCTCCGTCCATGAAGTAGGTCTGGGAAATAGGAAGCATATCGATATCAGAGATAAGGCAGACATCGTCGGGAAAAAGGGCAGGAAGCAGAAGCCGGATGGTCTGAGCTTGCAGAGCACCGGATACGCCGGGAATGGGCGCTACCCTGATGACATCTCCAAGAGAAGTGTCGATCATGCAATCTTTATCAGCAATCCAAGCTAACGTAGGTACAAGTCCCATCGCTCTCCAAAGCGGGGCAACGATCGGCCAAAATTGGATATAATGGGGATGATCATTCGTCGCTAAGATGACTCTTTTTAATTCAAAAGCGTGGATAGAAGTTCTTTCACAGATCATCAAACTAAGAATAATGAGGATTCGAGAAAGCATCGATTTATGACGTTAAAGTAAGACTTTCAGGAATATAGCTCCAAGTTTGATTGATCCAAAGAATTATTTGGGTTTTATGGTTGTTTTAAAAATAGATGTTGATGTTTTAATTTAAGATTATACATATTAAAGAAAAGACTTGTGTGTTCAATATGAGGGGTGCACCCTGAACAAATTTGCGTATAACAAATTTGCCTATGTTGTTTCTGGCGTCATACTGATCGCTGCTGTCTACTATTTCAATGTAGAGTTTTCTTCCGGTGAGGAAGATTGGAATCAATCCAGCTCGTATGCAGACGAAAGCGGTTTTTCACAAGATCAAGGTCTTTTTGCATGGCGCAAGGTGCCTTTTGGACGGGAGCTTTGCGTTTCTGACTGCGGACCCCGAGAAAAAAAACCGGAAGTCAATCATTATCCGATCCCGAAACGAATCGACATTGGGCATATCGAAGGAAAAGGGGTAGGGTATGATCGGGGATATACGCATTTCACAACAATTATAGGCCCTGAATACCAACTGGGTAAGTTTCTTCCTCTTGTTAGCCTAGGCGCTGCAGTTTTTGATGATGGAAAATGGTTTGCTGAGGCCGGATTCATTGGACGGTATCTTCCCAAATCAATGTGTGAAGTCTTTGGGTTCAACCTTTTCTATGATTTTCGTCAGGGTAGATGGGGCAATTTTAATCAAGTAGGCGGTGGACTAGAAGTCTTAAACAAGCGCTGGGAACTACATACGAATGCTGGCTTCTCCGTTGGAACGAATAAACATTCCAAGCGTAGGGTCTTCCATTATATCGGTCCCTTCGAGATAGAAAACAAAGAAACCCAGTTTTCTGCTCGGTTCTCCTTTGATTTCAAAGCCGGCTATTACGTTGTAAATTCGAGAAATTTCCAGCTCTATGCTCAGGCAGGTCCCTACTATTTCTCGATGCCTTTTGGGGAGCATGCTTGGGGCGGGCAAGCGATGTTGCGTCCGCAGTATAAGGACTATCTCTTTGTCGAGCTTAGCGTATCAAGCGATCGTGTTTTTGATACAAATTACCAAGTGAATGTGATTTTGTCCCTACCTCTGTATCATTATTCTAAAGCTCTTAAAAACAAACGCGGCCCTTGCGGGATGTCAAACCGCCAAATCTACCAGCCAGTAGATCCTATGATTAAGCTTGATAAGAAATGCTGCTGGGATTTCGATTAAGCTTCTGTTGATTTTTCAGCTTTTCCAGTTGCTTCCACAATTTGAAAGTCTTTCACCTGTAATTGGATACTCGATTTATTGAGGAAGACATTGATGTGAGGGGTGAATGCAATATGCAGGGTCAAGTTCTTTTTCAGAAGACGGCTGCGTTTGCTCCCCATTCCAAATGCAATCCCTTCGAGCATGCGCTCATTTTGCTCCAGAAATAGCTTGAGATGTGTTTTTCCGACGATCTTTGGCGGCCAGATTTGTTTAGCGTCGCAATAGAGGATCGGAGCTGGATTTTCGTTCCCGAAAGGCTCGAGAAGGCTGAAAGATTCCATAAAGTCAAAAGTAAGGTCGCCGAAGTTAATTTTTGCGTCGAGATGCAGCTTGGCGACCACGTCATGTTCTTGAAGGGTTTTGTCCGCTGCTGAAACGAACCTTTTTTGAAATTCTGGGATATTTTCAGCGCGAATAGTCAGCCCTGCAGCAAAATCGTGTCCCCCAAAGTTTTCGAGAAGATCTGCGCTATCGCGAAGATGTTGGAGCAAGGGAAATTCCGGAATCGTTCGAATCGAGCCTTTTCCTACGCCTTGATCGATGGAAATGACAACGCTTGGCCGGTTATATTGCTTGGCGATGCGTGCTGTAATGATGGGAATGATCCCTGGATGCCACTTATCGGAATAGAGAACGATGGCATTGTGTTTTAGAATGTGAGGATTTTTTAAGAGAAATGCTTCGACGTCTTCAGAATCTCGCCTTTCAATTTTCTGTCTTTCGATGTTATTTAGATTCAATTCTTTTGCCAGGTTTTCCGCAGCAACCGGGTCGCGCAAAAGAAGAAGCTCAACTCCTTTGCGCGGATCTGCAATCCTTCCTAAGCTGTTGAGCCTTGGTGCAACCTTAGAGGCGATGTCGATAGGCGTAATGTCTCCGAGCTTTAATTCGCAAACTGTGAAAAGCTTGGCCAGACCAATTCTCTTTGTTTTTCTGAGTTGGCGGAGTCCATAGCGGACGAGGATGCGATTTTCGCCGAGCAAAGAGCCCATATCGGCGATAGTGCCTAAAGCGACAAGGTCGAGATATCTTTTCAGGTCGATTTTTGTAGGGCTGATCGATCCGTTGGAAATGAGAGCATTTGTAAGAGCGTGTGCAAGTTTGAAAGCGACTCCAACTCCAGTCAAATTGCGGTTGGGATATGTGCTATCGATAAGTTTTGGATTTAAGGTGGCGATACAATGAGGGAGTTTTGCTGTGGGCTCATGGTGATCGGTGACGATGACATCGATGTTTCGGCTGACAACTTCTGCAATTTCCGTGGCGGATGTGATGCCGCAATCAACCGTAATAATCAATCTGCATTCATTGGCGACGGCGTACTCAAGAGCATCAAGGATAACGCTTTGTTTTAAAGTGTTGCGGTTAGGCACGTAATAAAAGACATTGGCCCCGATGAATCGCAAAAATTCAGTGAGAAGAGCGGCTGCTGTTATCCCATCGACATCATTATCTCCGTAGATCAGGATGTGTTCTTTTTTGTCTAAAGCATGCAAGACCCTGTTTACTGCTTTGTCCATATCTTGAAATAGTTGGGGATCGAGCAAATCGGGCAGCTTAGCGTAGAGAAAACTATGGATTTCCTCTAAGGAACTGAATCCGCGCGCTGCCAGAATAAAAGCAGTCACAGGGTGAATGCTAAATTCTTTGATGATGGTTTGATGCCATGTTGGATCTACTTCAGGGTAAACCCAGATGGGATCTTTCATGCTTACGGTCATTAACAATTCCTTATAGAAAAAAGAGTGGCTCTGCTTGTATTTGGTATTAAGCAATAATTTTGCTTTTGAGAGCAAGCAGATTATACCCAAACAGCTCGAAGAGCTATTTGGGCATAAGAAAGTGTTTGAAAACTAAGCTTCTGTCGATTTTCGGGTTCTTTTGAGCCGCTTTTCGAGTCTTTTTTGGAGAGTAATATCAACATGTGTATATTACTCCCCAAAATGACTCGAAAAGCGGCCAAAATAATCCCGAAAATCGACGAAGCCTTAATTCTCAAACACTTTCTAAGAGTTTATCTCTGCTTGAGCGCTACCTTTCCCTCATTTTTTAGCTCTCTGTCATGAAAGTACTTCATCATAGGCGCTGCGATGAAGAGAGAGGATAGGGTGCCGAATATGACTCCAATTGCCATAATCAGTGAAAAGCCAAATAGCGTGCTGCCGCCGATCAAGATGAGTGGAACAAGGACGAGCAGTGTTGTTCCGGATGTCATGATGGTGCGGCTGAGTGTAACGTTTAACGCGTGGTTGATGATTTCGGAGAAACTTGACTTGCGCATCAGACGCACATCTTCTCTGATTCTGTCAAAAACAATGATGGTGTCATTGAGCGAATAGCCAATGATTGTCATCAATGCTGCAATCGCATTGAGATCGATCTGAATGGGGATCCCGATAGCGTGCATAAGGCCGATTGCTGCGATGGTGAAGACAACGTCATGCGCGATACAAATTGTCGCGCTGATGGCATAGTTGAACTCGAAGCGGAAGGTAATGTAGATGAGAATGCACAGAAGGGCGATGGCAAGACCAATCATGGCGTTATTGCGCATCGCATCGGACATTTGTCCGCTGACTTCCGTCCAATTGCTATCTAGGGTTTGAAGGGACCCTGGACTGAGCATTAGACCTGATTGCTGTAGAGCATTTGCCACCCAAACAATTTTCGGATTCAGTTCATAGCGATACTGAGGTTCTTTCAGATCGTTTTCTATCGGCATTCCAAAAAATGGCCCGCCTTGCTGTTGCAGTGAGCGGCTGAGGAAAATGCGGATATTGTTCGAGGGCGTAAGCTCTCGAATTTGAAAGTCTTGCGACGAAGCTCCCTGCTTGATCAGTGCTGTTTCAACGGCTTGTCTATAGTTGGTATCTGCCTTAGGTTCGAGCTCGACATTGAGGGCATAGCCGCCGCTGAAGTCCATTCCAAAGATGGTATGGCGCTGAGCGATAAGAGCAAAACTTCCTACGAGTATTACAACCGAGGAAAATACGATCGTTTTTTTCGTGTACTTGAGGAAGTTGTAATTTTTCGCTCGGAACCAGTTCAGCATATTCAACGTTTTGTGGCTCGGATTCTGAACCCAGCCAAAGAAGAAAAAGCGTGTCATGAAAAGAGCTGTAAACATCGATGAGACAATCCCGATGATTAACATGACAGCAAACTGTTTAATAGGTCCTGAGTCAAAATGAAGCAGGACAAGTGCTGCGATGACGGTCGTGACATTTGAGTCGAGAATGGCAGAAAAAGCTTTACGATATCCGGCGTGCACAGCGGATGCGATGCGGCCGCTTGCCGTAAATTCCTCGCGGATCCTCTCAAAGACAAGCACGTTTGCATCGACAGCCATGCCGAGTGATAAGATAATCCCGGCAATCCCTGCTAATGTGATCGTCGCCTGTAGATTCTGCAGCGTCGCCCACATGATGAAGAGGTTGACGAGAACTGCAACCGATGCCACCAGTCCGCCAAATCTGTAATAGCAGAGCATGCTGGCGATCACTAAAGCAAGAGATAGTATAGTCGCGATGATGCCTGTGATGCGCTCCTTAGAACCTAGCTCAGGGCTCACATTTTTCTCAGACAGGATATGCGGTGTAAAACTGAGTGATCCAGCCTTTAAATCAGCTTCAAGCTGAGTAATCTCTCTTTGCGTGAAGCTGCCAGAGATCATGGCGCTATCTTTTAATGCTGCATCTAGAGTAGGTGCGCTGATGATAGATCCATTGAGAATGACTGCCATCCTCCATCCTTTACCCCCTGAGAAATTTTCAAGCGGAGTGCCGGTGATCTTTTCTTTGGCGTAAAGAGATGTCCATGCATAGAGTTCGTTTTGCGGATTGCATTTGACTCCGTTTTTGCCCGTAAATGATCCTCGAACATTAAAAGACAGGAAGTTGCCTTTTGAGGGATCATAGGCGGCGTGAACGTTTTCTAAGTTCGATCCTTCCAAAGCAAAATTGCGGAAAACAAAAACAAGGGGATGAGTTTGGCCGTGCCAGTCTGTGAAGCTATCTCCCCGGAAAAGAGCAATTGATGAGAAAGTTTCGTCATAAGCCCCACTGATTGCGGTCTCTTGGGGGTTTGCAAGCCTCAGACCATTTTCGTAAAGGATGCGAGCGGACTCACTGCGCGGTCTTATGGTTTCTGAATCCATAGAATCGCCATGCAGATGTCTCCACGCGATCTGATTCAGATCCTCGGTCCCTTTTCGGTTGGTCACAATAGCTTCGTTCCAAATTTCTTGAAGAAAGCGATTAGCAGCATCTGCGAGCTGGGGATTGTAAGACCCGAATTTTTCATTGACGATGTGAAAATACATCGAAGATGCTTTGACAAGTTCTGCAGCAGAGAGTCCTTGAGATCCAGGAAAATCGAGAGTGATAAAGTTGCCCTCCGACCGAATAGTCACTTCCGAGACACCCATTTTGTTGACGCGATTATAAAGCTCATTGATCCCTTGTTTGATGTCAGCTTCGTTTGTGACAATCCTGTTATTGCTGTCGCGAAGTTGAATTTGAACCGTCTTACCGCCAGAGAGGTCGAGTCCCCAGTGGAGGATTTTACGGTCGTCGCCTCGGAAATATTTGACGCAGCTAAGTTTAAAATTGTCCAAAAAGACATTTTTTGTGGGTTTTGGAACATCGTATTTAGAAACGCCGCGGAGTCCTGTTTGGGCTGCGTAGTAATCGTCTCTCCATTTGAGAAGGTCTTCATGGATTCGATTATCGATTTTATTTTCCGTTAAGAGGCGTTGCTCCACGTCGGTAAACTCAAGGACGGCATAACGTTTTGTTCCATGAACAGAGAAATTTTCACGCGATGCTTTGAGAACTGTTTGATAGTAGTCCTCCCCTTCAAAAATAAAATCTTGTGCAAATTCGGGATTAAGGGCGTATGCTCCTCCGGAATATCCGACAAAGCCGTTTTGCTGAAGAATTTCTCGCAAATGGTTAAAGTCCACGACAAATTGATTTGCCCCACTGCTTTGGGCCTCGCTTCTTAATCTCTGGAGGAATTTATCCATGCCCTTTGCAATGACATAGATGGAATTCATGTGAAAGCCTTGCGGCGGGACTTTATTGCTGAGAATGGGTGCATAGACCACCAAAGCAAAGTTTTTTTCTGAGGCAGGCAGCTTTTGGTATGTTTCGTAATCATAAATCGGGAATGAAGATGACACTAGGTCGGGATGCGTAGGGTGCCAAGTTGTTTTGAGCGTTTCTTGCAGATGCTGCGCTGTCGCAGCGGCTATGCTGCTCAGGCGTAGTGCGAGAAAACTTTTACTGTTTGTGAGCTCGCTAAGCGCGATTTCAAATTTGTTCTGCGCAGGAGTAATTTTTTCATCTGTTTGTCTTGCGACAGCAGCGATCTCGTTGTAGAGAAGTTGGTCAGCCTGGTCGCGCAGGATGGACTTTCCCGGTGCAGAGTCGAGTTTTTCCCGTTCAACAGCGATGTCGGGATACAGGGTTAAATAGATTTTTTCATTCATCCAATCGATAGAGAGTTGGTCGAAATACGGGTTGAGACCCTGGAAAGAAATGGTTTGCAGTTTGTTGAAGGGTGTGTTTTGCAGCAAAGCAGCAAAAGACGCAATGGTAAGAGGGGCTTTTCCTGAGGAAAAAGATTGCATATTGCGTTTGACAATACCTGAAGCAAGGTCGAGGCTTTTTTCTTTGGAAGTTAAAAGCTCTAATCTTTGCTGTTTGACAATTTCAAGGAATTGTCCCTGAGACTTGAGGCTGTCGCTTTCTTCTTTTAAAGCTTTTTTCTCTGACTTGAACTGTTCTCTAGCATGATCTAATGCGCGAACAAAATTTTGAATTAAGTCGAAGCGATTCTCACCATCAATCTGAGAAAAAGACGCAAAATAGCGCTGTGCAATGGGAGAGCCTTCCGCATACACTTTTGTAAAAGAAAGAATGTTCTGCGCTAAAATAGAAACAACTTCCTGAGATGCTACTGCATCAAGATTGTTGGATAAGGATCGAACGTAGAGGGCATTTTCAGAAGGTCCGGCTAATGCAGCGCCTATTTGCATCGCTCTGTCTTGGACAAGAGCGCTATAGAGCTTTGTGGGTTGATTGTTCTCGTCGAACTTCTGGGCAAACTCTGTGTAGTTATTTAATTGTTTAGTATCGAAATGGATGGGGATCTTCCGTTGCACAATGACGGTCTTGCTGGCGGTCTCTTGCGGATTGTAAAGACTCATCTGTTCAGGGACAAATGGGATGAGTGCTCCAGCTCTGGGGAGAAACTCGCGAAATTTTTTTGCATCCTCATTTGTTGTAAAGGCGATGGAGGCAAACTGCGGTTGCTCAGGATTGACGCTGATGGACTGGGCTTTCACCTTTAAAAGGCGGCAAAATGAGTGCAGCCATTCTTCGGACTGAGTTTCAAGGTCATTCACGCGGCAGGCAAGCTGCTCAGCGATTCCTTTAGAACGCGCTGTATCGATTGGAGCTTTGAGGGGTTTAGCGTAGAAAAAAACAGTGGGGAGGATATTGTAAATTGTCAACAGGAGGACAGCAATGATGATATAGCGCTGCCACTTTTTTTGTTTGTCCATGAGTGAATCCATTTCCAGATAAAATTTAACACTCTAAGGATACGCATCCCCTTGGATTCTGTCCAGTAAATACAAAAAATTACCCTTTCAATTCCGGTTTCCGTTATTCTTAACATTTTCTCAGTTTTGTTGAAATTTTTTGTATGAAAGCATAGGTGTTAATGCCAGCTGTGATTGTTGTAGGAGCCCAATGGGGCGATGAGGGAAAAGGCAAGGTTGTCGACCTTTTGGCCCAGCGCGCCGATTATATTGTCCGCGCTCAAGGGGGAAATAACGCCGGCCATACCATCGTCGTTAAAGGAGAGGAGTTTCGCTTCCATCTGGTTCCTTCTGGAGTTCTGTATCCTCATGCGCATAGCTTTATTATGGGGGGAACAGTCATCGACCCTAAAGTTCTTCTTGAGGAGATAGGCGGGTTCGAGTCTAAGGGGATTGCCCTTAAAGGACGCCTTCACTTGTCTCCCTATGCCCATGTGATTTTTCCTTATCACCGCCAGCTAGACGCTTTGAGTGAAAAACGCAAAGGGGCGCATGCGATTGGTACAACCGGAAGAGGTATTGGTCCTTGTTACGCTGACAAGGCAAGTCGCATTGGGATTCGCATTTGCGAGCTTGTAGATCCAGCCCTGCTTGAAAATCGATTGCGTTTCATCTTGCCTCTTAAAAATGAAGAGCTTCAGGCCATTTATGGCCAGGAGCCTCTTAGCTTTGATGCCATTTACAATGAATACGCTTCTTATGGACAGCTGCTTAGCCCTTACGTTTCGCAGGCGGAGATCATGGTTGCCAAAGGGTGCAAAGAGGGTAAAAATGTTCTTTTCGAAGGCGCCCATGGGACTCTTCTCGATATCACTTTTGGGACCTACCCTTACGTAACCTCATCAAGCACGATCTCTTCTGGAGTAAGCGCCGGAGCGGGGATAGGTGCGAGTCAAATTTCACATACGATCGGGGTTGTCAAATCTTACACAACCCGCGTGGGAGCTGGGCCTTTGCCTACGGCCTTAACGGAACAGGAAGGAAATCTTTTTTTAAGCAATGCTGCCGCAAGAGAGATTGGGACAACAACAGGTAGAAATCGCCGCATCGGATGGTTTGATGCATGTCTTGTCCGCTATGCCGCCTTGCTAAACGGGATGGACTCTTTAGCATTAACGAAACTCGATGTTCTTGATACTCTCAAAGAAATTAAAATCTGTACAGGTTATCAGTTGCGAGGACAGAAAATAGACTATCCGCCGCCAGGAATAGAAGACTTAGAAGCCGTCCAGCCGATCTATGAAGTCATGGCTGGGTGGAATTGTTCGACAAAAGATGTTGCTTCTTATCAAGAGCTTCCCAATGAAGCTAAAGCTTACGTAGAAAGGTTATGCGAACTTGTCGGCGTTCCTTTGAGTATTTTATCTTTAGGACCTGAAAGAGAAAGAACCTTATTTATTCAGGAATTTTTTACAAAGTAAACGTATGAACACACTCATTGCTCCTGAAACGGTTGTTAACGACAAAAAAGCAATTTATGATCCCGATGATTTTGAGCTTCTAGACCTATCCAAAATTCCGGAGCATGTCGCTATTATTATGGATGGCAATCGAAGATGGGCCAAACAGCGCGGTCTTCCTGCGATGATGGGGCATTGGAGAGGCGCCGAAACCTTAACAAAGATTGTCCGCGCTGCTTCAGAAATAGGGATTAAAACTTTGACTGTTTACGCCTTTTCTACCGAGAATTGGAGTCGCTGCAAAGAAGAGATCGATGCAATCATGCAGGTACTTAAAGTATACCTTGCAAAGGAGCGTCAGCCGATGGTGGATGAAGGTGTTCGTCTGGATGCAATTGGCGATCTAAGTAAACTTCCTTCTTTTGTCCTTCGCGAACTAGAGCTTTCCAAATCCAGCACTTCTCATTGTAATAAGATTGACCTTGTTCTCGCGATTAATTATGGTGGCAGAGATGATATTCGTAGAGCATTTTTAGCGATGATGGAAGATTGTGAAAAGGGAAAATTGTCGAAGGATCAGATCACCGAAATGCATATCAGCCAATATCTTGACACGGCTAAGTGGCCTGATCCAGAACTCCTCATACGAACAAGCGGGGAGCGAAGGCAAAGCAACTTTTTACTTTGGCAACTTTGCTACAGTGAATTTTACCATACAGATGTATTTTGGCCCGATTTTGATGAACATGATTTGCTCCAAGCTGTTAGAGAACATCAATTGCGACAGCGAAGGTTAGGTAGTTGATGAAACCGAAGAGGATGGCGGATTTAAACCGCAGGATCGTTGTTTCTAGTATTTTAGGTGCGGTTGTAACATTTCTCATCGCATTTTCTACATTTCCATTTGTTAACTTGCTTCTCATGTTGTGCGTGGCTGCTTTAGCTGGCATTGGGATTTGGGAATACGCGCAACTTGCGATTAATAAAGATGTAAGGCCTGCATCTCGGTGGATGGTCATCATCGCTGTGGCAGAGGTGGCAGCTCTCTATGCATCGCTTGTTTTTGTCGACTTTCCTCAGCTGCCTATTCTTGTCCTTGCAGTTGCAATGGTTCTTTTCTTTCTTCTGCATTTTAGAGATACAACGGATGCACTTTTTACCATTGCCGTTGAATTTTTTGGCGTTGTTTATGTTGCTGTTCCGCTGAGCTTAATGCTAGGCGTTCTTTATCCTGTTCCCCATCATGGGATCCCTCAAGAAGGGAGATGGTGGCTTGTTTACTTAATCCTTGTGACTAAGATCACCGATATGGGAGCCTATTTTGTGGGACGGCTTTGGGGGAGGAAAAAACTCTCTCCAAACTTAAGTCCCAAGAAAACAATCGAAGGAGCTGTCGCAGGCTTTATCTCCGCAGTGCTTGCTAGCATGCTAATGAGCTATTGCGGCAACCGCTTTTTCGATGGAGCTTTCAGTCTTTCACTTTCTGAATCGGTCTGGCTTGGGATGTTGATGGGCGTCTTTGGGCAAATTGGAGATTTGGCGGAATCTTTGCTCAAGCGGGATGCCGTTGTTAAAGATAGCAATCGACTGCCAGGTCTTGGCGGCGTCTTAGATATGGTCGACTCATTATTATTTACGACTCCGATCCTTTATTTCTTCATCCGCATGCATTGATAAACCTCATATGATTATTACAATAGATGGCCCTTCAGGAACCGGAAAGACTACAGTTGCAAGAAACGTGGCCAAACGATTGCAGTTTGTGTATTTCGACACAGGGGCGATGTATCGCGCTTTCACTTGGTTTGTTCTCGAGAAAGGAATCGACATCAAGGATTCCAGTGCAGTGCAGCGCGGTTTAGAATCCTTTGATTTTAAGATTGTAGAAAATGCGAAAGAAAAGCGCTATTTTGTAGGATCGATAGATGTCACAGAAGCGATCCGTACAGCAAAAGTGACGCAATTTGTTTCGCCTGTTTCTGCGCTGGCCCGAGTGCGTACATTCCTTCTCAACATTCAGCACCGTTTTGCCCACTCTCAGAATGCTGTTTTTGAGGGAAGAGATTTGGGAACTGTTGTTTTTCCCGATGCGGAGGTGAAAATTTTTCTCACAGCGGATCCAAAAGTTAGGGCAGAAAGACGCTTAAGTGAAATCCTCGCAAAAAATCCCGCGGAAGCCAAGCATGCCGATCACGCCAAAATGTTGGAAGAGATGATGCGTCGCGACGAATACGATTCCACGCGTGAGGTAGCCCCATTGCGCTGTCCTTCGGATGCTTTTCAAATTGATACAACGTATCTTTCTATTGACGAAGTGGTCGACCAAGTCGTAAAATTCCACGAAGAAAAATTTCCGGAAAAACGATGAAAATGAAACCCGCTTGGGCGCGCAATATACCGATGTCATGGCTGTATCGGTCGATCCTTTTTTTAGCGTGGTGCTTTTTTAAAATCCTCTATCGCCATAAAGTTTACGGACAAGAAAAATTATTCACGGATGCAGCGATCATTGCTGCCAATCACTCCTCCTATTACGATCCACCGATCTTAGCGATCTCTTGGCCTGAAGAAGTGCATTTTTTAGCGCGCGAAGGGCTATTTAAGAATCCGCTTTTTGGCGCGTTGATCCGCAAGCTCAATGCCCATCCTGTCTCAGGAGATGCAAGCGACATCAAAGTGTTTAAATTGATAGGACAGCTCCTTACCGAAGGAAAGAAAATTATTCTCTTTCCCGAAGGACAAAGAGGAGATACTGATGCTCTCGGTGACCTGAAACCGGGAATCGCTATGCTCTCTTCGAGATCCAAATCAGCCGTCATTCCAGCTTATATCCATGGCTCTTTTAAGATTTGGGATCACTTCCACAAACTCCCCAAACTTTGGGGCCACACCGCCTGCGTTTATGGATCCCCGATTCTTTGGTCCGACTTTGCCCATCTCGATAAAAAAGAAGCCCAAAAAGCTTTGACGGAAAGAATTGCCCAGTCGATTAACGCTTTGCGCGCTTGGTACGAAAATGGAGCAAAAGGCACTCCGCCTTAACTACAGTCTCATAATTTTACATTGCAATTACTACACCTTCTCAGGAGATGACAATGACAACGCGAATTGGACCCATAATCTATCAAACCATGGAACAAGGATTTAAAACTTTAGGAGAAAAGAACGTATCCGTTTCTATTCTCGCACCTAACGGAGAGAGCACAGACTGCTCGCCTTATTGGATGCTCAAGTCGGGGAAAAAACTTCTAGTGACAATGCCTGAAGTGGATATTTCGAAAAATTTTTTCTCTAATTTTTGTCTAAAGAAACTCTCTCGCCTTGCTGAAGGATTTAAAACATATGACATCGAAACCCTGGCTCTGGTTCCAAATCAAGCAGAGGAACTGCAAGAATGTTTAAAGCCTTTGGGCGTGGAGAATTTCTTTATTTTATGCGATCCAGAGAATACGATCTCAGACGCGCTCCAAATCACTGTGTCTTATGAAGAGGGAAATACATTAAAATATCCCAAAGCCCCAAACAAACTAAGTATATGTTTTGAGGATGGAGAAATTGTTGGAATGGATGATGTTATGTTAGACCAGGATGATCAAGAGTTTTACTCAAAAATTTCTCAAATTTTTTCCAAAAAAGCGCCTTTTAACAATTCGTCGGAGAACCGATTTTAGAACTGATTGATGCAACACAAAAGATCGCCCTCTTTAACCGAGAGGGTGACTTTTGAAGCCGTTGCTTGATTGCAGAGCCCAATAAAGCTTTTATCGAGTATTTTATCCTTGAGTGGCCATTTCAGGCCTTCCGATGCAATTCCCTTCACTGGTCCATTCAGGGGAATCAATGAAATTTCTTGTCCCACTTTTGTGGATAGCTCGGTCTGTTTGTCGATGACAAACAGAAGCTCAGATTCGGATTCCAAAAAGACCTTTCCAGGGTAACGCGAGAGCAGAACCAGATTGCCTATAGTGTGGTCTGTGCGCCCGCCTAAAGCGCCAAAAATGGTGATTTTTTCGATATTTGGATGGAAAGCAAGGCTCAAAGCGAGTTCTAAGTCTGTTTCATCTTTGTTTGAGGGATAGCGTTTTTGAGGAACTTCTTGAAAAGCTTCCAAGGCACTCGGGTCAATGGAGTCAAAGTCTCCCACGATTATATCGGGTTTAAGTCCCATTCCCAAGCAATGGTTAGCTCCACCATCCGCTGCAACTAAGACTGGATATTTGCTAATTTTTTCTTTTAACTGAGAAGAAGGAACTAGTGGTGCATTGCAAATGATGGCAATAGATTTGTGAGATGAGAACATGCTTATGAACCCACAAAAGAATAAATGCGGTCAAGATGACTCGAACATCCACCGGTTGCCCGACTAGTACCTGAAACTAGCGCGTCTACCAATTCCGCCATGACCGCATTATGGTATCAAAGATTATAAACTGAAAACGTTTTATTGCAAAGGTCTAAATGTCTTCATTTAGGCCTTTGCAAATTAAAAATTTAGGTCTCCATTATTCTCGGTTTGCCTTTTCGTATGATTGCGAAGAAGCTTTGAGCGTTTGGAGCATAAACGCATGCCATACCTGTTTATTTAACAAGTCCACTTTACGTTCGATGTCTGGCCAGTGGTGGATTGTATAATTGGCGTGTATTCTTAGAAATTCAACATATTCATTTTCCAGAGTGGAAAGCGAGGAGGGATCATTTTCTGCTTTTTCAGATGCTTTTTTGAGAGCTTCATTAAAATTACTTAGATTATTTTGGATGAGAGTCGTCATCACCTTGACTCGGTTTTCGTTGATTTCATGGGCATAGGCGTAAAAATACTTCGATATCATTTTTGTAAATTTTGCTACTGATTGTGTCGAGAGTTGCGCGCTTTCATGCCATTCATTGAGGCAATTTAAGGCTTTAAAATAATCTTGCAACCACAGCTTTACGGCGGCCGTTTCTTCTCGTCCCGACCCCAGCCATTTTTCAAGTGCTGTACGAGTGCTTGTTTCTTGAAAGATTTCCTCAATGCGCGAAGACATCAAATTAATTTTTGTTGCGTTGACAGTATGCTCGTACCTGTAAAAGTAAAGGCATTTTATTTCTGCAACTTTAAGGGCTAGAAGATTAGTTAACCCGAGCAGCTCTTGTTTTTCGCTTGAATAATCAAAAACAGCAATATGATGGTCTGTCCAGTTTTTACCAGCATGAGAGGGCTCTTTTTTTTCTTGCATTTCTGTAAGGTGATAAAAAGATTCTGCAAGATCATTTGCCCATTTTTCTGTTGCAGCTTCATAAAAATAATAACCAAATTGTCTTTTTAGAAATTCCACCTCATGCTTGCCCAAAGAAGAAGTATCCACGGCTTCGTTAAAGCCAATCAGATAAGACTCCATAGCATTTGTTTCACTCTCTGAAAAAACAGACAAGATAGCATGATTGATATGCTGCTCTCTGAAAATTTCTTTGATGTGATTGATACAGTTGTGGACGCATAATTCCTTGCTAATCGATTGTCTAGAATAGGCCTGCAACTGGTCTTGAAAAATTTTGGTGGAGTTATTGAAGTGAGAGAAAGAATTGAAATGGTAAAGGGTTGGGAATCGACGGATGGCGCTTGTGATGTGTAGACTCATATTTTTCTCCAGGGTTGAAAAACTTGAGAAAATTGCCACCAAAAATGTTTAATGTCAAAGCAGAATTTTACAGTACATCCACCCTATTCAAAAAAATGACCAATGGATAAAATGAGCTGAATAT
This sequence comes from Chlamydiota bacterium, assembly GCA_023269355.1. GTDB lineage: Bacteria > Chlamydiota > Chlamydiia > Chlamydiales > Rhabdochlamydiaceae > CAJCIW01. The sequence goes on from JAHFTO010000021.1 coordinate 32,026, forward strand.
CCTGGAGGAGACTATGAGTGAACACGAAGACATTAAAAACTTTTCGGCAGATTCTTTTAAAAAAGATATTGAAAAGGGCGTTGTTCTAGTTGATTTTTACGCCGATTGGTGTGGACCTTGCCGCATGATGACACCAGTTCTTGAAAATGTAGCCAAAGAAGTGAAAGGAAAAGCAGTCATCGGCAAGCTAGACATCGATAGCGCACAAAATATCGCTTCTCAATATCAAGTGACATCGATCCCTACTTTGATCCTTTACAAAGAGGGCCAAGAGGTAGGTCGTTTAGTGGGTTTGCGCGACGCAGCAGCTCTAAAGCAATTCATCCAAACTGCTTAAGAAAGCAATTCTAAGAAGGTGTTATTTTATAACACCTTCTTAATCAATCCAGTGCAAAACGTTCCTAATGATTGACCATCTGCGTTCGTGAGGAGCGGCAATCTCTGTTTTTCCTTTAATCCAAAGTTCACGCTGTTTGTCTGTATACCCTTGCGTTTTTTTAAGCTCGAGCCATTGGTTGAGATAGTTGATGAATCGAGGGCTGCCGTTGCGGATGGCGTAGCTCAAAGTATCTTTGCCAATCGGCGGTAGAGGGAAAACGATGCGGTAATCGCGGTGGCAAAGAGACCATGCGATGGCTTGCTGTTCTTCCCAAAGAAGCGCTGTATATTCATTTTGAGCGCTCAGTTCATTGTTGCTCTGGAGAAGGATAATTTCTTTACCTGGAAAAACTTCTTTTGCGATCGCTACATAAGCAGAGCCTTTTAAGGCGGCAATTTTAATTTTATTGTTTTCATTGATCGCATCAATCGTTACGAATTGCTTTTTCATTTTCGTGGGAACAACTAAGCACAGACGCGGCGACATAGAGGCTTCTGTAAATGTCAGCGCTTTTAATCTAGGTTCATTGATTGTCACTCCAGACATAGCGATATCGTAGGAGCGATTGTTCAGTTCCGAGATGAGATTTTCATAGCTTAAGGGCACAAGTTCCAATTGGCAGTCGAGATCATAGGCAAGCTCATAAGCAAAGGCGATATCATAGCCTACAACTGTTCCATCCACATTTTGGAAGCAAAACGGCGCGCTGCTGGTGTTGTATCCAACGCGCAGCGTTTTGGTCTGTAAAATATGTTCAAAAGTGTCTCCCTCAAACATCTGAGGAGGAGGAAGTGTCTTGAAAATTTTTACAGGGATAGAAGAAGAGATATTAAGCTCATAGATGCTCTTCGTCTCATTTTTAATTTCAGGAAGGGGATTGAATGCTTTGATTCCCCAAATAAGCAAAAGCAGAGGAAGAAAAGTGAAGGCGCCTTTTCTTAAGATGCGCGACCAGCGCCAGATGATCATGTTGCGGCATGCCAGGGTAATGAATAGGGAAAGAGACGCAATTTCAATGACAGAGACCATCGATTGAAACCCTGCAGTAAAGGGCAAAGTCGTGAGATAAAGGTTGACCGCCTCTAGTGGCAGGCCCAAGGAGTCCAAAATAAAAGTAAGGCTGTTAATCCATGATCCAAGCCCAACAGCGCCAAGACTTGTGAGAAAGGTGGTGACGAACAATTCCACTTGCGAGGTGATCATCAGCGGGACGTTATAAAAAATCGACACAAAAAAGACAAAGACAGAGATGAATAAAGAGCCAAGTGGAAGGTTAAAGACCACAGAGACCGTTCCTTGAATTTGACTTTGCGCTTTTTCATCTTTGGGGTCGAGCGCCTGAGTCTCTTTTTTGAGCAGCTCAATGATGTAAGGCAAACAGACGATCACAACATTAGTTGTGTAGGCCAAAACTAAGATAGGCAGAAGTTGCTGGAGCCATTTGTAAGAGTGAATGGATGTCAGCATGTTTGTGAGTCTGGGAAGGATCCAAAAGATCACGATGCTAACGCCAATGATGTAGAGAATGATATAGGTGCTCACCTGTTTGACGGTGGAGAGTTCGACAGTCCCGACTTGGTTGGCAATGATAAGAAATGTTCCAAAGGGGGTGATCCGAGCAATCCAAGCGGTAATGCGAGTGAGCACTTGAACGAGGTTTTCCATCGCTTTCATGAATACTTCTTTTTCTTTGATGTGCATTAGAGCGATGCCAATCAGAATAGAAAAAATGACGATGGCGGGAATGACATTATTGGCCAGATCGAAAAAGATGTTATCGGGAATCAGAAGCTCAGCAAAATCCAGTTTGGGAATATCTCCTGAGATATAGCCGCCGAGTTGCGTTGATGAGGGCAGGGGAAAAAGATACTTGATCGTATAGACCATTAAAATATTGATCGTCCACGCAAGGCTAATGAAGATCAGGCCTTTCTTTAGGATTTGTTTGGCAGTAGAAACACTCAGTTGGCCCACGCCGTGAATGATGGCCCCGATCAAATAGGGGACAGCGGTGATTTTTAAGAGCATGATGTAGGCAGAGGCGTAGGGAGCGAAAACATCGCAAAGATCGCCAAAAAATAGACCGCAAAGGATCCCTACGACTGTAGCGATCGCCATTTGCCAAGTGAGCGATATCTTAAAGAGGCGCATAGAGGGGTCAATAGCTGTTGTTTAACTTAATGGAAACAGCATTAGGTGATTTAAGCAACGGGAATTTTAGAAAGTTCCGACTCTGGTGACACCAAGGTGTCACCAGAGTGAAATGAATTAACGCATGTCCGTTTGGACGTCTACGATCTCTTGCATTTCTTTTGTCTTGGGAGTATCGGTGTCCGCAGCTTCTTTGACAGGAGCGTTAGCTTTGACGATCTCAAGTTCAAACGTCAGAAGTGAGTTAGGAGGAAGGTAGCCTGTTGTTCCATAAGCCAGATCTGGGTGGATGTAGACGGTGCGTTTTTCACCTTCTTTCATTCCTAAAAGAGCGCTTTTGAGTCCAGGGATGATCTCATCAAGAGAAATCATCTCTTCTTCTTTAGACTCCCCAAATACTGAGCCATCGAGGTGCTTGCCTTTGTATTTGACAAGGGGAGAAAAATGATCTTCGATGACAGCGCCTGTGCCTTGCGCTGTGACGAGGTACTGCACTTTTCCATCTTCTAGAGCAACAACACCCTTTTCTTTGGAATTAGAGGCGAGAAAAGCATCTGCTCTTTTCAGATTTTCAGCGCACTGATCTTTAAACACTTTTGCCTGGGCGGAAGCAATAGCTTGGATGCATTCCATTTCAGTCATAGGAGCTTCTTTTCCTGCGATTGCATCTTGAAGACCTTTGACGACTTGGGCCATGTCAAATTTGACGCCGATGTTTTCGAGATTCTTGCTGATGACGTGGCCGAACGCTTCTGAAATTTTTGTAATTTCAACTTGCGCTTCAGTTGGAGCCGTAGCTTCTGCAGGCTGATCAGAAGGAGCATCTTTTGCGATCAAAGAAGAGATGGCAAGAAGACCTAAAACGGAAAATATTTGCATATGTTTTTTCATGAATTCCACCAAGGGGTAAATAGTTATAGTATATGCTGTTTTTTTGTTTAAATCCAAGCAATTTCCACAGGCTCTGCTTTGACCTTAAGTTCGTCCAATTGTTTGAAAGCAACGTTGGAAGGACATTGCATCATGAGGTCGCTGGCCTTTTGTGTTTTTGGGAATGCAATGACGTCTCGGATATTTTCTGTTCCGCTGAGGACCATGACAATTCTATCGAGACCAAAGGCTATCCCTAAATGAGGAGGAGTGCCGAATTTAAGAGCTTCGACAAAAAATCCAAACTTTTCTTTAATGTCTTCTTGGGAAAGTTTAAGTGTGCGGAAGATCTTTTCTTGCAGCTCGCTATTATGAATACGCTGCGATCCGCCGCCGATTTCGTAGCCGTTGAGCACAAGGTCGTAAGCTAAAGCGCGCGCTTTGAGCGGCTCGGTATCTAAAAGTGGGATGTCTTCAAAGTTTGGCGAAGTGAAAGGATGGTGCTCGCTTTCTAACCTGCGCTCATCTGCATTCCATTTGAGAAGAGGGAAATCGGTGACCCATAAAAAGCTAAGCGCTTCAGGATCGATCAAATTTCTGTCTTTAGCAAGTTTGCGGCGCAAATGATCAAGGCCTTGGTTCACTCTGTCTTCTTGTGCGGCGGCAAAGAAGACGAGGTCTCCGCTTTCAATTTTTAGCTTTGCGATAAGCTCATCTTGCAATTCGGGCGAAAAGAATTTAACGATGTTGGATGCAAGGGCGCCTTCTTGGTGTTTCATCCAAGCAAGCCCGCTTAAACCAAATTTTGCGACAAATTGCGTGTAGTTATCGATCTCTTTACGGGAAATTTCCGCTCCGCCTTTGACGCAAATAGCTTTGACACATCCATCTGCGTTGAGCTGCTCGAGAAACACACCGAACGTAGAGCGTTTTGCGATGTCATCGACGCGCACAAGCGGCATCCCAAATCGTAGATCAGGTCGATCTGTTCCATAATTTTCTACGCAGTCGCGATATCCCATTCTAGGGAATGTTTTTGGGATGGCGACCCCTTTGCACTCCTTAAAGATGGACTGCATCAGACCTTCTGCAAGTTTCATGAGATCTTCAGGCGTTCCAAAACTCATCTCAATGTCAATCTGCGTGAATTCCGGTTGGCGGTCGGAGCGAAGATCTTCATCTCTAAAACAAGTGGCGATCTGGAAATAGCGGTCCATCCCAGAGACCATGAGCAGCTGCTTAAAGATTTGAGGAGATTGTGGAAGAGCGTAGAAATTACCTGGATAGATGCGAGAGGGAACCAGATAATCCCGCGCGCCCTCTGGTGTCGACTTCGCAAGGATCGGCGTCGTGATTTCCAAAAAGCCATTTTCGTTCATGTAATTTCTTGTCGATAGCATCGTCTTATGGCGAAGCACGAGTTTTTTAGAGACATCGCCCCTGCGGATATCGAGATAGCGGTATTTGAGGCGAAGTTCTTCATTCACATCCGTCTCTTCTTCGCAAATCTCAAAGGGTGGCGTTTTCGCTTGAGATAAAATTTCAAGCTCTTTGACTTCGATTTCGATTTCACCTGTTAACATTTTGGGATTGGTCATTCCCTCAGCCCTAGGAATCACAGTGCCTTTTACAGAAATCACCCATTCGCTGCGTAGACGAGACGCCTGTTCAAATGTTTCCTTGGAGACGATCGCAGGATCGAAAATGAGTTGCGTCAGACCAAAACGATCGCGCAGATCGATAAAAATAAGACCGCCATGGTCGCGTCTTCTATGCACCCAACCGGATAACGTTACAGTTTGCTTAAGATGAGAAGCTGTGAGCTCTCCACACGTGTGAGTTCTTCGATAATCAAACATAATGTTTCTTCATTGTAGCGAGAAGATCGCTAAGCGCGCAGTCGCTAGATTCTCTTGTCGCCATATTTTTCAATTTAATGGTTTTTGTTTTGAGTTCTTCTTCGCCGATGACAATGGCAAAAGCCGCGCCTGTTTGGCTTGCAAGTTGAAGCCCATGCTGCATTTTTTTGCCGCTAAGATCGATTTCTGCAGGAATTTTTTCATGTCTCAAGGCACTGGCTAGTTCAAAGCATAAACGGAGCGCTTCTTCGCCAATCGGAATGAAGAAAACAAGCGGGTGAGGTCCATTCGGGAAGGGAACTTTTTGTCTCAGCATCGCTTGCAAGATTCTTTCCATCCCCGTTGCAAAACCTGCAGAGGGCAGATTGGGGCCGCCAAAGGATTCGATGAGTCCATCGTAGCGCCCCCCTCCAGCAAGTGAGTTTTGCGCGCCAAGATCACTTGTTGTGATCTCAAAAACCGTTTTGTTGTAGTAGTCTAGACCACGGACTAGTTTGTCATTGATCGCATAATTGATTTTAAGCATGTCTAACCACTTTAAGACCTGCTCAAAGTGGGATTTAGCTTCAGGCGTCAGGTGGTCACTAAGTTTTGGAGCCTCCTGCAAGATCTTTTGGTCCCCGGCATCTTTGGAGTCTAAGATGCGCAGAATATTCTTTGTGAACCGCACTTGAGAATCCTGAGAGAGTGCGCTGAGATGAGGCTGTAAAAAAGCTGTGAGCGCTTCTTTGTAAGCGGCTCTTGAGGCGGCATCTCCGACAGAGTTGATTTGCACAGTGAGATTTTTAAATCCAAGACGGCGATAAATTTCGCTGGCCAGATCGATGAGTTCTGCGTCTTGCTGAGCACTTCCAACTCCAATGGCCTCTGCGCCGAATTGATGGTGCTGGCGATATCTTCCTGCCTGCTGGCGCTCATAGCGAAACATCGGTCCAATGTAGAAGTATTTTTGCAGGCCAGGCTGTGTGTAAAGCTTATTTTCTACAAAAGAGCGGATAACAGAAGCCGTGCCTTCTGGCCGAAGCGTCATCGAGCGTTCCCCTCGATCGATGAAAGTATACATTTCCTTGGTGACGATGTCGGAGCTCTCTCCCACGCTGCGAATAAACAGTTCTGTTTTTTCAAAGATCGGCGTGCGCATCTCTTGATAACCGTAGTCATGAGCTGTCTTGCGCAGCACCTCTTCGAGGTATTGCCAGCGGCTTGACTCGCGCCACTTGTCTTCTTCGCTCGGCTCGAAGGGAAAGATGTCGAACGTCCCTTTAGGAGAGGAGTAGTTCATGAGAGGATCCAAAACTTAAGGTTTGACTCGACGTTCCACTTTTTTCTGGCTCATAGAGTGGCTGCGGCTTTCGCAAATCGATCCGGCCGACGTAGAAAATAGCGCCTTCGGCTATGATCTACGTCGGCCGGATCGATTTGCGTTTGCCTCGCTCACTCTCTGAGAGCAGAAAAAAGTGGAACATCGAGTTTCATGGGAATATAGCTCTTTTCCTCTAAAGAGTAAAGGGTAGGGTTTTGAGGAATGTGCGC
>JAHFTO010000022.1 GCA_023269355.1 Chlamydiota bacterium
GGCGTTCTCTCATCTGCGATAATACCCGCAATGATTCCATATGGAGAAAGCTTGTCATCGAGATCTTTGGCAATGCCTGCGGCGTGTCTAATTCCCAAAAGCTCCTTCAAGGATTTAAATCCTGCCATTTAAAATCAACGGATGAACTTTTGGCTCGCTTTAAGTCCTTTGCCCAAAAGATCACTATCGATCATCGCGCGAGATTTCGATGTATCTTCAGTCTCGGAAATGATTCCAAACAGTTGTTTGTTGTTTTTAACGGCAAACAAGAGTGTGTGTATTCTTTAACTATACCTTTTCCTTCATTTTTTAATGACGAGGAAACGGCAAAGGATCCTCTTTTCATGACTCATTTCCACCATCAAGAAGACTATTTCATGCTTAATAGCATCGAAGACGGTTCTGAAACAACAGATGATGAATATGATAATATAGTTCGAAACCGCACTCGCACTTCGATAGGCAATTCGATCATGACGCACGATGAACAACCTCTTAAAGAGCTTCATGTTAAAATTCAAAAAGTTATCGATGAAAAAACGCTTCAACTAGAATGTGAACGATCTATATTTGATGGGGAATGCCTCATAGTAGATTCCATTTTAGTGGGCACGTTTGGAACGGCTCTTTTAATGACTATCATTTTTTCATTCACTGTGATTTTAATTTCAACTGGACTTCATCGTTATATGCTTTAATTATGGCTTTTAGAATTTTTTGATAGAATTCGGGGTAGCATTAAACTCTCACTACTCTCATACTACTTAACAAATTTTAATATTTTATATAAATGGAGTTAAAAAATGTCAGTTAACACATACTCAGATTACACAAGATCTATAAACAAATCCGTCAATTTATTTTGCCAAGGCAATTCGGAAGGCGCCTTCAAAGTGCTAGGTAAAATTTGCTCAGATAAAGAACTAATAATCGAAATCGAGAAACTTTTTAATCGATTTCAAAAAAATAAAACCACAGAAAAACCTGAGCTAGGGACTACCACAGAGCCTCAGCTAGCCAAACAAATTGAGACCATATTGTGCGGAGAAGAAGTTGCAGAGCCAGTCAATGAACAGCCGACCTGCAATGCCCTTGCCATCACAAACTGCACCCAGAACAATATCCAGTTCCTCATCAACACTGACCGCTGTCCCTTGGACATTTTCATTGAGGTTTTTTCAAATCTCAGCATTTCTGAGCTTGGCATCTGTTCTCAAGTGTGCCATGCATGGCAAATAATCATCAATAATGATGGTGTTTGGAATAAATTAGTAACTCAAATATTCAAAAACGGCTGTGGTGCAAAAAATTGCCAAAACCTCATTCGAGAGTTTTATTCTAAACATTTAAAATCCAATGATGAAATTTTAACCTCCCTTAAGGCTTTTGTTAAAAAGGTCACTTTGGGTCACAACGCAAGATTTCGATGCATTCTCCAACTCGGAGCACACTACCAGGAATTGATCGTCATCATTAAAGCAGACAGAGAAAGAAGCGGGAGTCCTCTCTATATCACAAATTTCGACTACACGGAAGACTATTTTGCTCTCAATCCTATTGGAGATGGTTCTGTAACAATACCGGAGGATGAGGATGAAGATATTAATAGATTTCGATGCAATGGGACCTTTTCCGTAGAAAGAGATGATCAAGGCACACCCTTATATTATCGTTGTGATTGCTCGAGAGCGAATATGACCGCAGACTTGATAATCACCCATACTGATCAACAAATGTGGGCATTAAGAGAAAGAATGGAACATACCATCGGTGTAAAAATGTATCACTTAAGGGATGAACTTGAAAAGCTTGACGAGAAAGCTCTTCAGCGGTTCTTCATTACTATGGCCTGCCTAGTGTTCTTCGTTGCTTACCTCGCAGAGCCATATATTTGGTGGGAATCAGAAAAATAGAAACAAGTAGACATAACTCTATCTGGGGGTTAAAATCCCCCTCAACACCTTATAGGACCCTTCTATGATCTCTTTGATTGCCTCAGCAGCACTACACACCTCTTCTCTCCAAGAGCTCCCCTACGCTCCCAAAGATCTCATCTTCCAATCTACAGAGGACCTCCAAAAGGCCTGCAATACATTTTTAAGCTCGGCGGATACGGATCTTGACCGCTTTGTAGTCTCAAGCAAAAACAGCAACTACTCCGATGCTTATCAGATTTGGTCGGATCTGCTCTTTCGGTATTTTTCCTTTAAACTGGAACTTGGAAAAACAAAGAGCCTGTCTTTAAACGAACCTGTAAAAAACTCTGTCGCAGAAGAGGGGCAGCGCCTAGAGAAAGCTTTCCAGCAAAAGCTGCACTCGCGCGCTGATCTTCTCACTACCTTTTTGAACAATGCAAAAGCAAGTCAATCCCTTACTCCTCAGCAGCGTCTTTTTACAGAGCAAGTTCTTAAGGAATACCAACAAACTCAAGAAAAAGAAGCGAAGAAAATCGCTGACGCCTTGCAAAACATATTGAGTACAGCTTCTTATGCTACTGCAGAAGGAGTCGCAAAACCACTCAATGCTGAAAAAATGCAAGAGCTCAAAGTGCTTACTGCCAACGTCCTTTGCTTTCCTGGAACGCTCAACTGGATGTATGGAGGAGCCTCGCCTTGGAAAGAGCGCATTCATAAACTCGTTGATGTGATCCGCAATACAGACGCCCATATCGTCTGTTTGCAAGAGGTCTGGGATCCAGAAGCTATGCGCACTTTTGTAGAACTATTGAAAAATGACTACGCCTTTTTTGTCTATAATGCAGGAGATCCTGCAGGCACTCTAGATGTGAATAAAGGGGGCTACAGCAGTGGGCTTTTTGTCGCAAGCAAGATTGCCTTAGATTCTGTCGCCTTCAACCGTTTTCCAAAAAGCATCCCTTTAGGTTCAAACCGAGGGGCTATTCTTGCGACCTGCAAAGTGGCAAAAGAGCGCATTGCTTTCGTCACCACCCACCTGCAACATCAAAGCGGTGACAACCTAGAGATGCGGCAGGCACGAAGAGAGCAGCTAGCGTTATGCCATGACTATTTGCAACAGGCCACCAAGACACTCTCCGATCGCTCTTGGGGATTTTTGGCAGGGGATCTTAACATCAATGCATATTCTGAGGATTACAAAGACTCAAATATCGCCAGCCTCTTTTCCGTTCCTTACGTAGCCAATCTCTCCAATGAAAAAGCGACCTGCACCAACTACTTTAACGATCTTGTCCTCACACCTAAAGATGAAAGGGCTAAAGTCCCCTATTCTTATGAGCTACTCGATTATTGCGTGAGGCCCGCTCTTTCTAATGTCTCTCTCATCCCTACCCAATCCTTAGTGCCCCTCTATGACCTCAAAGCCCCTATCCAGGCGCTCTCCGATCATCAGGCCTTGCTTACGACGTGGTCTCTTTCACAAAAATGATCATAAAGATCTTCTCTTCTGAGAGTTGAATTGAAATTATTTTTTTTACATGAAGTGTTTGAAACAATTTGCTTTTCTCTGAAATTATAATACGATTATCTTCGTTTGATTTTAATTGCAGATGTTTAATATAATTTCATTTAAACAAACAATATAGGAGTTGTTATGAATCTTGTAACAGCAGCAGTACTAACCGTTGCATCGCCCTATGATCACATTGAACTTCCCCCATTCCCTTCGATATTCACTGCACTTACCAGCCAACTATCCCATCTAGCCGGGGAGCACTCTCAACACACCTACCAAAAGATCCCTGTCGTTGGGATTGGAGGATGTCCTGGAGTCGGTAAAACAACGCTGACTAACTTATTAGCGCAGAAATTGAAAAGCGAAGGCGTGTCCTTTGTCATTGTGCGTTTTGATGATTGGACAAACCCAGAGGACCAGCGGGAGAATGGCTATTTCAATTTAGAAGGCGTGCACGCATTCTTTGCGGCTTTTTCAGAAGGCCAGCAATTCATCGAAAAGCCTGTTGTGAATGAATTTACCGGAGAATACTCCAGAGAAACTCTGGATTTAAGAAACGTCGATCTTATCCTCTTCGAAGGACTTCTCGCCCTTTCTGCAAAAGAGCCTACAATGAACTATTCCCGCTATTGCGATGAAAGCGTTTTCATCGAAGCCGATGAGACGGATATTTCAAAGTGGAAAAGAGAGCGTCCAACGAACGTACAGCGCACAGATGAAGAATTTGAGGCCCACATGAAAGGAGTCCTTGACTACCACCATGAAAATATCGAGCCGTTTAAGGCAAATGCGCACTGGATCATCCAAAAGGATTCCAACCACGGCTACAGGCTGTTTTTTCAATTATAAACGGGTGAACAGAGTAAAGCTTCCTTCACTTCCTTGATCGATTTGTGCTTCCACGTTTTGACGTGGTTTTCCCATGTCATGACAGTGGGCAAATAAGCGCGGTCAATAAACAATGTCGCATTCAAGTGATCGATTTCATGCTGGAGGATCCGTGCGTACCAGCCCTTAGCTTCAATCACCACAGGCTCAGCGCGTTCATTCAAACACTCCACTCGAACAGATCTTGCTCTTGGAACAATTCCCACTAAATTACAAACGCTCAAACATCCTTCAAAAAACTCAGTGGTTTCCCCTTCTTCAAGGTAGATGCGAGGATTGATCACGACTTGAAAAGGAACTTTATAGCGCTCTCTCACTTTAATCTGCTCTGCAGTCAAAAAAGACTGATCCATATCTTCAATTACAACGAGTTGATAAGGACAGCCAATTTGCGGCGCTGCTACCCCCACTCCAGGAGCTGCCCGCATCGTCTCTTTCATCTCTTCAATCAACTGCTGAATTTCAGGGCTTAGGATTTCTTCTTTAGTGAGCTCTCTTGCAGGTATGCGGAGCACAGGATCTCCAACCTGCACCATCTCGAGAGTTTGAGCAGAGCACAGAGGAGCCGTTTTGCGAAAAATCATTTTCGCTTCGACAATAGCGCTATAAGGAATTCTACCTCTGTAAAGGTGGTAATATTTTGCCGTTCCGCCCGGATTTGTTTCGTAAACAAGTTCCCCTTCCAATTTATCTGTCTGAATCTTTAACACCGCAAGCTTGGGAACATCGGACCAATACTTGGTGAGAATTCGATCGAGCTGATCCTCTTTGGAAAAATGGATAAAAGCATCATCTTCAGCAGATAGGGAAACGACCTTTGAGTTTTCTGCCATTTTCCATAGGAGGTCCGAAAGAATTTTATAAAGATAGGTCGGTGTTTCTTCCGCTTGCATAATTTCCTCTTTTAAAGACGTTGGGTGAGATGAAAACAATGAGATGCTGCATAGAAATAGAAGACAGATGTAGCGCATGAGTATTTCCTAATTCTGTAGTGACTTTTTCCAGCACACCATGGAGTGAGGAACCTTCTCCGTTCCAAAAGTATCCTTCCATAGCTCTTCAAAGCGCACCTCAGAACATGTAAATCCGACATCACGCCAAAAATGACCCAGAGCTCTATCTACTTCAGATTCCATTGACCAGACGCAGATCCCTGAAAACTGATTTTTTTCTGCGACTTGACGCTCAAATTCTGCGTACAACTGCTGACCAACACCCAGATGTTGATACTCTGGCTGCACAGCAAGCTCCCCTAAAAAAAAGAGGGTGTTTAGATCTTCAGGCAGGTCCTTAAACGCTGCGTTATATTTTTGGGTGGTCTTTGCTAGAGGAGTGCCAATAGCAACACCAATGACGGTCTGATCTAAGGTCGCCACGCAAAGAACCGATCCCGAATAGTCGATAAAGGAATGGATATAGCGATCCCAAGCTTCCTCGCTGGCATCGTAATAATAGGGAGGATCGCGATAATACATATTGTAGAAATAGGAAACTCCTTTAAGACATTCCAACCCCTTTTCTTGACTCAAAGTATGAATGCGCACTTCCTGAGCTGAAATCACAGAAAAAAGGAGAACCCCAACTAGACAAAATATTTTTTTCATAAACGTCCTCGCATAAAAAAAGCATTCTCGCAAAAATGCCTTTTTAAGAGAATAATGCAATTACTAGGGGGCCTTATGATCCGAAAAAAACAGGGAAATATCGAGTGGCTGGAATTTGAGCTTCTTGCAAACGAGCCTGGGATCATCCATGGGGTTTTCTTGCGCCACGGAGGTGTCAGTGAAGAATCTTTTACCTCTCTCAATGTCCTAGAGTGGGGAAGCGACCACACGGAGAATGTCCAAAAGAACAGAGCCCTCATTGTAGAGACCCTGAAATTAGAAAAACTGATCGCAGGACATCAGAAGCATGGCGCAAACGTTGTGCATGTCACAGAGCAAACAGAGCCCTATTTACAGTGCGATGGCTTGATGACAACGCAAAAGAACTGGGGTCTTATGGCCATGCACGCAGACTGCCAGGGAACAATCCTCTATGATCCCATCCACAAAGCCATAGCCACTGTCCACGCAGGCTGGCGAGGCCAGGTCCAAAACATTTACCGCGAAGTCATCTGTAAAATGGCTCATACATTTGGAACTAAACCTGAAAATCTTCTCGTGTGCATTTCCCCAAGTCTTGGTCCTCAAAACTCAGAATTTAAGCACTACCGAGATGAACTTCCCGAAGAGTTCTGGTCCTTCCAAATTAAGCCCACGTACTTTGATCTATGGGCCATCGCAGAACACCAGCTCAAAGGATGCGGCGTCCTTCCTCACCACCTAGAGATCGCAAGAATTGATACGTATGCCAACCCCTCTGATTTTTTCTCCTACCGCAGAGAAAAAGCAGCTGGCCGTACGGAAAAAATCACAGGCTCTCATGGGACTGTCGTAGCACTTAGCTGATAAATTAAATATTTTAATTACATCCTTTTCAATATTGAATTAAACTTCATTTTTTGTAATAATTATCCTTATAATTTAACAAAATTGAGGTTTCTATGTTTATTCCACCCGTTGAGATGGTTCAGTACGTCGACTGTGCTGAAACTACCATTTCTCCTTTAATTTCAAAGGAGCTCCAAAATCGAATTCAAACGTGCCTTCCCGTTTTACTCCACTCTGGGCAAATGTATTCCGTGTCCCCGATCAAACGAGGGCATAACGATATGAGAAATTTCATCGTCGAAGTGGAAGGAAAGAAATATGTCTTAAAACTTTTGCCTTTAGAGATTGAAGAGCAAAAGGCGCTTAAAGTGCTTTATATGATTGAAGAATCTTCCCGTTTACAAATCGGTCCCAAAGTCGTTGCTTCTTCTATCTCTGAAAGGGCTGTGTTGATGGAGTACATCGATGGCCCTACCATCACACCCGCTATGGCCAGAGAGCATGCCAGGGAAATCGGCGTCAGCATGCGCATTATGCACACAAGCTCTCAAAACCCCCATACAGGCTCCGCTAAACATTTCGATGATTCGGAAAGAAGATATCGATTTATCCAAGAGCGAAGCAATTTTCCAGGAGCCAAGGAAGCCATCGAATTTATCCGAGAGAATGCACCTAAACTCTCTTCCGATTGCGCGAATGTGCACGGCGATTTGCATCCCCACAATCTATTCTGGACAGAAGACGGCTTTAAAATCCTCGATTGGGAATTTGTCGTTTGGGACAATCCTTACATCGACATCGGCCGCATTTCCACCTCGCTTGCCTTCGACGAAACTGCGGATACCTTGTTTTTAGAAGGGTATTTCAACGGCACTCCTACCGAGCAGCAAAAAGAGCAGTTTCTCCTCTCCAAAAAGCTCAACTATGCATGTCAGGTGCTCATGTGCTTTAAAATCACCGACCTCATCCTGGCCCAAGAGCAGGAGCCTTTAGATCTTACTGCTGAGCCTCAGGAATGGTCCCACTACATGGATAGTTTCTCTGTGGCTACAGAGAGGATGCCGCTGCAATTTTTCTACGACGCTGCAAGATGTGCATCGAAGAAGCTTTCATCGGATCTATAACGTGTTGATTCCATATACCCAAACAACTTCAAAAGTTGTTTGGGTATCTGTCACTAATCCGCACTTTTTCTTTTACCCGAATACCTAATGATCACGCGAGCCATTTGGTTTGGAGCATAGGAATAGGGAATGATTTGCTGGTCCACTAATTTAAGCGTTCCCCTATCTGCTCCTTGATCCATTGCTTTTTGTCTGGCTTGAGCGCCCAATTTATCCAACATTTCGCTTCGATTTTGCAAACTAACAGTAGCATCGATCGTTCCTGAGATTTCAGCCAGTGCTGCTCCATATGCATTAGCAACATTGAAGAAATCGGGAAGTCTGCGATCCTCTTGAAAGAAATCAGAAGGAAGCAATGAAGATCCCCCACCCACAAATACGATGGGGATATCCTTGTACTCTCCGCGTATTTTCACAGTCAGCTCTTGTATCCTGTCTCTTACTTGATCAAAAACAGCTCTTCCTTGTTCAGAAGAGACAGCATCCCGGGGCGGATTGGACAAGTCAATGGCGATGTAGCCCAAGACAAGAGCGACATCGGTCAAAGTCAAGCAATTCCCTCCAAAACTAAGCGCCTCTGTGCTTAAGGACTTTCCTGCACTTACAGGTCCAATCTTTAATGCACTAGAACTCAAATCAACGATACTTCCTCCGCCAAGAGCTACCGATAAAACATCGGGCATGGGAAAGTTAAGAGCGATGCCTCCGATATTTGATTTGTTCAAACTGCGGATTGGAAAACCACGGCGAACAAGTCCCACATCTGTTGACGTTCCTCCAATATCTACGACAATCACATCTTCCAATTGGGACAAACGCGCTCCTCCGATGAAGGAGTTAGTCGGTCCTGCGGAAATCGTCAAAACGGGATAATCAATGGCTCTTTCGAGCTCCATTAAACTTCCATCATTTTGCGTGATCATCAAAGGACATAGTAGTCCCAGTTCTTGACAGGCTATTTGTAAGGAGCTAAAGCCAAGCTTCATTACTCCTTTGAGTGAAGCATTCAGGATGGTGGAATTTTCTCTTTCAATAAATCCAATTCCCCCAATCTCATAAGACAGGGAAATGGGAAAATCCTTCCCAGCCATTTCTCGAATTAAAGCGGCAACAACTTGTTCTTGTCCCCCGTTAAGAGGTGAAAAAACACCCACAATAGCAATTGCTTCTACTTGTTTTTCTAAAAGCTGCTGTATCGCCAGTCGCGTTTCCTCTAGACATAGCGGTGTCAGTGGCCCTCCATGACACTCGAATCCACCGCTAATTGTTTCAAAGCCGCCGATCACCGTTTCTCTTAAGTCCTGAGGCCAAGCAAAAGCCACCGGTAAAGTGTCAGGTTTTTGTCCTGCAATCCGAATGACCCCTACGCGCAAAAGATCTTTTTTCTGCAAAATGGCATTGGTTGCATGGGTGGTGCCTAAAAACACACCTTGGATGTTATCAGGAGAAACCGCTGCTTTCTTTAGCAACTCCCTCAAAACTGCTCTAAACCCCATGCTAATATCTTCTGTCGTTGTCGTTTTAACAGCGCAGATAATGTTATCTTTTTGGTCGACGAGGACGGCATCCGTATTTGTTCCACCAATGTCGACACCAATAACGTAAGAATTCATGACACAACCTCCTCATTTATTTCATAACCAAAAGCTTTAGGACCCACAAGCTGCAGTCCTTTTTCCGTCTGCCAAATTGCCGGCGCTGGGATCACAACAACCGCCACTTGAAGACCATAGCGAAGAGCTTCGCTCATCACTGGAGTCCCACTATTTTCTTCAACTAGGACCAGCAAATCTGGCGTTGCTGCAAAAGTGCGATCGCCACTTTTTGCAAGCAAGTACTCGTTCTGGTAGAAAAGGGTGATTTTCTCATCCCCGTTCAATAAAGTAGCAGATCCTTGTAAAAACCCTCCTTTCACGGACTGATCGATATCGATAAGCGTGCCTCTTCCAATGATCGTTCCATTGGACTCAGAAATCAGTGCCTGAATAGGATCTTCTCCCCCATCGCGGGCTTTTATAATAGCTCTTCCCCATGCTAAAGCCTTAGAAAACGTCCCCTCCACAACGGCTCCTGGAACTTCTTTTCCTTGCATCAGGTAAAAACCCACTGAGCTACTTGATCCCATGGATACAGTAATGGATCTAGCGATTCTCTCTAGAGTTTTGGCATCCGCTGTTTCGATGACGACACTATTTCCTAAACAATCGGCCATAACAGCAGGCGTTGCTTTTAGGTTTTTCAAATAACAACTGCTCATATGAAGCTCCGGAAAGGCTCTGCCAATCATGTCTGCGTCTAACACCGGAAGTCCTAATTTTGCTGCGATGAGCAAAGGAGTAAACGCATTTGCTCCCCCGATCTCTGCGGCCATTAAAACAGTGGGTTTGCGCCTTAAGGTTTTTTCAATGGTTTGCAACAGGGTTTCCAATTCTCTACCGCTCAGCAAGCGCTCAATTGTAATCAATGGAGCGCCCATGAGCGAAAGAGGCACGATCAAATCGTCCTCCTGCAGTTCCTCCACAGAGAGGATTTCAACAGGGCCATATTTTTCGATCAAATACCGCGCCATCAGAAGAGGATAGGAGGGATCTCCTCCCCCTCCTGATCCTAAAATCGCGCTTCCCAGACTTAAACTTTCTAAATCATCTATAGTCAATTGTCTCATACGTTTTTTTCCTTTGATAAATTTTATTAAAAGTAAGTTGAACAAGGCCCGCTGCAAAAAATGCATCCAATGTCGGAACACCTGTGATCAACCATTTAAAATGTGAAGAACAAATGCCTAAAGCAACGCCCACAGACCAGCTCAAAAGTGAGATCCCATAGAACTGCTTTTGTCTCCACCTTTCGAGCAGGTAACTTGCAAGAATGACCGCGCCCATGCTCCCAATCGTGATCCCTAAAAGATCGAGGATACCCTCTATATTTCCCAAAGGGTTGAGGCATGCAATCGCAACACCAGCAAACCCCAAGAGCAACGTCCTTTTAAAAGGAGTTAAACGCCCTGGTAAGGAATGCGAAGAGGCGATCGCAGAATAGAGATTAGCATTGTTCGTTGCCCATCCCGAAAGAAGGACAAAACAGCTGATCCATGCCATCCATCCGATTCCATGTCCTGCTTGCAATACTTCTAAAATGTTGCTTCCACCCGTGATTGCAGAGAGATAGATTCCTGCAATTTCAATCAGAGGCACAATCAATCCATAAAGCAATGTGATGCAGATGCGTCCATCTTTAGGTGAGCGTGCATGCCTAAAAAACGTAGGCAAATCAATCACTGCTGCAATATTCGCGCCGATAACCAAGGACAGTCCCCCAAGTGAGGAGATAGTCAATGACTCTGCTGCAGGCATGGCCCCATGTGCTGAAAATAGAGCATACAAGAGCGTTACCCCAAGAATTGGCCCGCTAAAATAGGACAGCCATTTCAGCGCTCTCATACCCAAACACATGATGCCGCTTAGTGCAATCCCAAGCGAAATATTCAAGATGAGAGGAGAAATAGCGATTCCAAACAAATGGAAAAGCTGAGCTCCGCTTTGACTCATGACATTGAGCTGAATACCAAACCATCCCAACATCGAGAGCATCATCAAAGAAGCAAAAAGCATCCTTCCACGGCTGCCAAAATAATGGGCCGCATGTTGAACAGTCGTCTGCTGTCTATAAGTACTTAAGCTCGAAAGCAAATAACCGGTGGTGAGCAAAAAAATATTTCCGCATCCAACAGCGAGCAAAGCCGCACTCCATCCATACTGCTGGCAGACAAGCTGACCAACGAGGATAACGGGGAGACAAATGATCCCCCCGGCTTGAATGCTTAAAAGCTGCCACCACGATTGTTTTTTAACAATTGTTTGTTCCACTTTTACCTTCTAGTCTAAATTCCACACTTCAGCATTCTTAGGCGCGCGATCAGCCGCCTGAGCAAAAACGTGTTTGATGAAAAACAAGCTAGGGTTTTTCTCTGCAAACCCTTCTGTTTTTGCCAACTGTTTATACTTTTCAAAGTCGGGATCTTTAAGCTCCTCGATTTTGCAATCGTATTTTTCATCAGGGTATTGCCTGTGATCTGCAGCTCCAGCAAGAATAATGTCTGAAAGCGTTTGAGACTTTAATGTTGCTTTCCACTGCTCCCTGGAAGGGAGTTTATCTGCCTCCGTGCATACAAAGCCTTCTACAACAATGGCTGCACCTGACAAGCTTCCTCCTAGCGGTTTAAAGATAATGCATTCTTCATCTACGATTTTGTTTTCTTTACCTTTCACGACAAATTTAGCGGACAAAAGAATGGGAATCCCCGTATTTTTTGCTGTCAAAAGCAAGGTTTTATAAGTCCAAAACATGGGGATACACCTGCGTTTTTGCTCAATAATTTCAAACTCGCTCGAGCACAAGCTTTTTAACTGACTGTCATTCAAAGATTCCGCTAATTCTCTAATGAAGAGCACAGAATCACTCGCAACTGTGATCCGTGTCTCGTTGACTAGATTTTGTAAAAACTTAATGGATACTTTGTCCTTAACAGAATCAGTCACAAGGGGCTTGTTAAACTTAAACGTGCCCGTATCTAACTTATCAAAGCAGTATAGTTGCTTAGGTGTAGATTGTTGCTCTCCACGTAAGGTACCTGCTTTTTGCGGCTGGTCAATTTTCGCCACAAAAAGAAGATAGCATTTAATAAGAAACAATTCGTCGGATGTAAGCTCTACATCGATTCCTTCATCGAAAAAGTTTTGCAACGTTTTCTTCTGTTTCCCACAAGCATCTAAAGATCCCGCGGAGATTTTCTCAATCTTCTGCTGGGACTTTGAGATCCTCTCTTTAAGCGATGAGACCGATTGGATATAGGTCGATGCCTTCCCTGCAATTTTCAAAGCACGGATTTGACAGGCATTTTCGCTCACTAAAGCATCAAATTGTTCGAACCCACCGTTTTCTACAACAGTGGTCGCTTCTTTCGATGCAGTCAAAAGCAAACCGAACTCTCTTAGGCCGGCTTTTAATTCAGTTCCTCCCGTTTTTTTGGAAGAATCATAAGGCAATAAGCTACTTAGCTTTTGCGTATTTGTTGTGATATTTGTCATAAAATTCTCAAATAAAGTTTTAACAATTTCTGCAAACGCGTGCAGAAATGAATTTTTTATATAAATAACTTACTATGAATGAGTTAAACTGAAGCTAGAACACAAAAAAAGCCCTAGCGAGAATGACTCACTCGAAAACTAAAACAATTGATTTAATGGAAAAAATTAATGGGCGAGATGGCCCATCATAAGGAAGGAATGATGGATAGAAAGAACGAAAATAGAAGATGTAATAAAATCACAATTGGACCGTGTTTGACACGTCCTTGCTTTATATTCAAACCGTATGGTGTTCATATTGTCCTCCTAAATGTACAATAAACAAGGCATAATTCTGCCAAGTTACCCATATTATATCCTCACAGAGAAATCCCCTGCAAGCAAAAAAACAAAAATCGTTTATTTTTGACTCCTGGGGCGAGCGAGTCAATACCTTATCGATCCAACCAATGCTAAGCCATAGATGGAGGTCTATGGACAAGAAGGAGAATCGATCCTGTAAAGATACACCCGCTCCAGCAGCCAAAAAGGCAAAGGCGAAAATCGCCTTTGCCAAGTAGCAATAAAACCACACTCACAAACACAAACTAGGTGACTCTGCTGGCTGTACCGGTACTGGCACAACAGCAAGAGCTGGGCCAGCCACCGCAACAGGAGCGGGAGGAAATAGTTTGCTCCATATTTTTCCAACGATTCCTACACCAGCAATAAGGCCGAAACCAGTCCCACAAAGGATTCCAAACCCCGTCCAATTTACTTGAGGAGGGGGGCCTGGCGGATGTGGGGGGTGCGGAGGTATTGGCCATGTGTGGCTCACCGAATGTACAGCAGCATGTTTTGCCGCTAAACATCCAACAGTGTGTACAGCAGCATGCTTAGCACCCAAGCCTACAGCTCCGACTGCTACAACAGGTAGAGCATGCACAAGCGCGTAAGTGACACCAGCCACAGCAACAAGCCCAAGTACCACTACGCCCACCTTCACGGCAGTTTTTAACCATCCATCATTTTGTGCATCAAATTCGCACAAATGAGTTCCTAGCGATGTGTCGATTTTCTGAAACACAGTATCGAGCGCATCATTTACACTACTATTAACGTTATTAAAAAAAGTCGTCATAATAAAATTCTCCATTTTTAAATTACATTTAATTAACTCGACGATTCTGAGGACATATCTTATAAAATTGATATAGACCTCAGTCTAAATCATCACAAATCTTTATCCTCGATGCTTTTGAAAGTAGCATTAGAAACGTAGTTCCAAGCATTTTTCGCTTGATTCCATGTATATCCTAAAGCACCGCCAGCATTATCAAATTCTTCCGTGTTAAAGTACTTTCCATACGCTACATTACAGCCAAGAGCGCCTAAGGCTGCACCACACACACCCATCATGACATATGCAAAAACAGCACTTCCGCCAGTCGTATGTGGTGGGGTTGGCGGCAGGTAGCCGACCGAATGTACGGCAGCGTGTTTTGCCGCTAATCCCCATGCAACAGAATGCACAGCAGCATGCTTAGCACCCAAGCCAACAGCTCCCACTGCAACAACAGGCAAAGCATGCACAAGCGCGTAAGTGACACCAGCTACCGCAACAAGCACGAGTACCACTGCACTCACCTTCACTGCAGTTTTTAACCATCCATTATTTTGTGCATCAAATTCACACAAATGAGTTCCTAGCGATGCATCGACTTTTTTAAACACATCATCGAGCGCATCATTTACACTATTATTAACGTTATAAAAAAAAGTTGTCATAATAAAATTCTCCTATTTAAAAAATTATTTTTAATTAATGCAGCAACTCTGACGCCATACCTTGCAAATAAGATATAGACGCAAAATTGATTTAAAAAATTACATATTATAAAGGTTCAAAAACCTGATGGTTTTGAAAACTCTTTATTCAACTAAAACTGTAAAAACTATTTTTTAAGAATTAAATATGGGAAAAACCCATTCTAATAATAGAATGAATCCTATAAGACACGCCTAGAACTAGGACTTTGGAAAAACATGGAACTACACTGCTTTTATTATCTGGACAATTGCCGGGTGGGCACTTGCCTTTCTTTGTTTTAGTCATAATAATAACCTCAATTATCAAGCTAGCTTAATTACTAGTTAATGGAAATTATACAATTATAGCACATATTCATGCAATAAAAATTTACAAAAACCAACGACTTATTCTAAGTCACTGATAATTAATACCGCTTAAGCTTGCTAGAGGGAAGGCAGCCCATGGAGCGCATGGAAACGAAGCGATCCTTGCAGATGATGAGGTGGTCGTCTAAACGGATCGCCATCACATGGCTGGCCTCGATAAGAGTGCGTGTCAGCTCCACATCCGCCTTAGAGGGGGTAGGATCCCCGCTGGGATGGTTATGAGCAATAATGAGACTGCTGGCCTTATGGCGAACCGCGGGATGAAACACTTCACGGGGATGGATGAGCACCTGAGAAAGAGTGCCCACAGATACTTGCTCGAGATGGATCATACAGCCCTTCACATCGCGGAGGATCACAAGAAGCACTTCTTGAGGAATGTGCGCAATCTCTGCGTAAGCAATATTGAAAGCATCTCTTGCAGAAGTAATCGCATTTTTTTGCGAAGGGAGTGACTTGCGGCATTTGAGCGCAATTCCAAATACAGCCTTGAGCTGAATGGCTTTTGCGCGTCCAATTCCCTTAATCTGCATGAGCTCAGGAACAGAAGCATCGAGAAGCTGTTCCAACCCTCCAAATCTTTCTAAAATCTCTTGGGAGAGTTTGAGCACGGACTTGCCTTGGGTCCCGCTGCCGAGTACGATGGCGATGAGTTCTGAAAGGGAAAGTGCATCAATGCCCTCTCGAAGCAGTCTTTCGCGTGGACGTTCTTCTTCGGGCAATGCTTTGAGATTGGAGATAGGAATGGGTTGAGGAAAATAGACGGAGCTTGCAGCCATAAAGACCTCTAGCTAATCACAAAAGGTTGCACTTTGTATTCAAGACGGCCGGGAATTTCGAGTTTGATCAAGATGTCATTCTCTTCATATTCGCAGCTGATCACTCTCCCCTCACGCATCAGCTCACTGACAAGTGCGTAGTGGCTTTGGGGAATGCGGCAGTTGACTATTTTTCGGAGCAATGAGACTTCCTTCATCATCATTTCCAAAAGATCGTCAAATCCCGTTCCATTGGCTGCAGAAATAGCGACTGTTTTGGGATGTTGAACGCGGAATTTGGCTAGCACAGCAGAATCTTCGCACTGATCGATTTTATTGAGCACGGTGATGATGGGATGATCTTCGGCGCCGAGCCCTTTCAACACTTCCATGGTCGATTCTGCTTGTTCCTCAGCTTTGGGATGGCTCACGTCGATCAGATGCAACAGAATATCTGTGTGCACAGCTTCTTCAAGGGTGCTTTTGAAGGCAGCGACAAGAGTGTGCGGGATCTTTCGGATGAAGCCAACGGTGTCGATGAGCAGGATTTCTTGGCGATTCGGCAATGTGAACTTGCGCGTTGTGGTGTCTAGCGTGGCAAAAAGCTTATCTTCGACAAGAATATCCGCTTGAGTGAGGGCTTTGAGAAGGGTGGATTTCCCCGCATTGGTATAGCCTACGATGGCAAAGGTGGGGATCCCCGTGCGAACGCGCAGGCTTCGCTGAGTTTCTCGTTGTGCGGCGACTTGCTCAATCTCTGTTTTTAAACGCTCGATCCTTTGGCGCAAAAGACGGCGGTCGATTTCGATTTGCTTTTCGCCTTCTCCCTTGAGATATGCGCCTCCGCCTGCCGATTGGCGGGAAAGGTGTGTCCACATTCTGCGCAGACGAGGAAACTGATACCGAATCTTAGCCAGTTCAATCTGCAGCCTTGCTTCGCGCGTTTGCGCTCTTTGTGCAAACACCTCAATGATGAGCTCTGTTCGATCGATCACAGGGCGATTAAAGATCTTTTCGAGGTTGCGCTGCTGATTGGGTGAAATCTCATCATCAAAAATCATGACGCCCATATCCAGCTTGTCCGCTTCTGCTCTTAATTCCTGCAGCTTGCCTTCGCCAAGATAAGTGCCTGCGTCTAACTTTTTGATCGAACAGATAAACTTTCCTGCCACATTCATCCCAAATGTCTCGCAGAGTCTCTCTAGTTCACCCAAGTAGTCTTCGCAAGCCTCTTTCTCTGTTTTTGAGCGATAGGCTCCAATAAGGCCCGCATTCTTCAGAGTCTTGAGGTCAAACGACTCCATAAATTGCGCTTGCGGTTTTGTCTCTTTCATCACTAGTCCAATTGTATATCTAATTCAAGTCCGTCGTAGCTCATGCGTACATCGGGAGGAAGAAGGGCATTTGTCGCCGCGTATTCCAAATCGTGCCCTGTATGGGTCAAATAAGTCTTTTTTGCACCTACGCGCTTAGAAAAGGCGATCGCCTCTTCAATGCTAAAATGCATCTTCGTCGGGACGTTTCTCAGCGCGCTCAAGATCAAGATGTCCACACCTTGGATTGCATCGATGAGCTTCTCGGTATACTCGCGGATGTCGGAAACATAAGCGAGATTGCCAAAGCGAAATCCGGTGACTTTCATGTCCTGTTGCACATAGGAAAAATACTCGATGCTCACACCTTCAAATTCCAAATTTCCAAAATCTTCAGGAAGGAGCTGAAAATCGATCTGAGCGGAGAAGCTTTTTCCGGGTTGCGGAGGTTCAAACAGATAGCGATAGCGCATTTTGACTTCATTGAAGGTGTCTTGGGATAAAAAGCAGAGAACCTTTTTCTTCTCCAAGGAATAATAAGCCCTTAAATCGTCCATTCCAGAGATATGGTCTGCATGGGCATGGGTCAATAAAACTGCATTTAGGTGTTTAATCTTAAAATTCAAAGCCTGCGCGCGAAAATCGGGCCCCACATCGATAAGGATATTTTTGCTACCAACTTGAACTAGTCCTGCAGAGCGAAGCCGTTTGTTATAGGGAGAAGAGGATTGGCATACGCCGCACTCGCAGGCAATCACAGGAACTCCAGGCGAGCTCCCCGTTCCCAAAAACACAAATTTCCCCTGCATAAACTCACCTACCTCTAATCAATGATAATTCTTCTACGGATTAGAGGAAATGGTAAAATTGTTCCCTGAAACAAGAGCCTCCGCGAGCTGTTTACCGATGAGACCGTGATAGAGCAGTCCCCTTGATCCCATCGCTGTAGCTACCCAAAGGCCATCCTGGATTTTGCCCACAAGCGGAAAATAATGCCCCTTGCGGCATACTCTCACTCCCGCTTTGCACTCGAGGACATGCAACTTTTCGACATCTGGAAAAAGCAGCGCTGTTTTTGGGAAAAGAGTTTGCTCTGTCAAAGCTCTATCTGGCAGAGAGTCAGAGAATGTTCTTTCATAGGTGGAGCCGATAATGCACCTTTCCTTTTCTTGAGTCAGCGCAATATACCCCTTACAGACGGAGCTTTTTTCTGGCAGCTCGATACCCTCTGGAGCCTGGCAAACCAGAACCTGTCCTTTCAAAAGGGAATACTTTAAATCGCTTAGCTCTGGAAATTGGGCAACTCCCGCACCTGCTGCCACGACGATGTGATCAAAGCCATTCAAGGTCTGCAACTCGGAGATCTCTTGGATGATCAACTTCACCCCTTTGTCCACAAGAGCTTCCCATAAACCCTTTAAGTAACGCGGAGAATCTACTGTCACCCCTGACTTAATCCAAAAACGGCTCTCATCCAGAGGTTCGATATCCCCAAATTGTTTGCTATACTCAAGCAAACGCTCTCGCTGCTCCGCATCGCTGCTGAGCCGCAAAATCCCCCCTCTTCTCGCCACACTCTCTTTAAGTTTTTCTTCAGCGACTTGAATGAGTTCTAAAGAAGCCTGCATTCCCTCATCAGCATGCAAACTTCTCTTCGATTCTTCACCGACATAAGGGTGCATGAGTCCTGCAGCGATTCCTGAAGCCCCACATCCAATCCCCCGAGCATCAAAAAGCGTCACCTCGCATCCTTTTGTAACAAGATGCCATGCGCAGCTAAGTCCTGTAAAACCTGTTCCTACAATGGCAATTTTCATGGGGAAAAGTATACTTGGATCTACTTAAAAATCCAAGCGGAAGCCCAAGGTGACACCTTGGAAACTAAGATCATCTCTATGGGTCTGAAAAAAACCAGGGCTAGCGCCCGCAAAATTAAAGAGTTGGTTTTGATCAAAGAACATCTCCAATTCCCAGCCTAATTTTACCCCAACGTGAAAGCGATCTTTTGAAAATAGGTAGTCCCACTGAAGACCAAGTGCTAAATTTGCCTCAGCGACCACGTTATCGACATCTCTTTTTGCATTCATGATCAAAAGGTCTGCCTTCTTCAATCTCTCCCTTTCCTTCACATCAAAATTTCCTGAGAGAAGCGAGGCCGAACCATTCCCATAGATGCTCAATCCACAACCCAGGCCCCATAAGGTATTGGCTCCAAAACGCAGGCCCACACCCCAAAAATCGGTGTCCAAATGCAGCTTGTCTTTATCCCCTGGGGCAACAGTTCCCCCTTGATACTCCACATGGTAATCCTGATCAATCACTACGCCCCTCACCCCTAAAAAAGGGCGGATCGTCAGCCATCTGCCCACAAAACACGTTCTGCCCAGCTCAATATCGCCCATATTGAGGTTCATGTCCCAATGCGCCTTGGCAGAATTTGCAAAGAAGGGACTTCTAGAGCTAGCATTCGTCGCAAAGACGGGGAACACCACATGATCTGATCCCCCAGCGTGACCATGTCCATGCCCATGGATATACGTATAGTTTGCAAAAAGGTCCCACTTGTCATGAGGGATTTTGTATCCAAGTCCTACTCTGCATCCCCAGTCCCAGTCAAATTCAGGGTGCTTCACTCTACCATGATTGATCGTGCTTGTGCTTGAACTCGTTATGCCGTAATCCAATGACCCTACGTTGGACTGCCAAAAAAGTGCCTCAGCATCGATCCAAAGGCGATCGCTATTTTTTAGGGAGTTGGGATCGAACACATGCTTTTGAGGAGCTGTGGAAGAGGATTTTTGGTCTTGAGAGGTAGACGAAGGCGAGGAAGTTTTGGGAGTTTCCCCAAGAACCTCTTCCTCCTGAAAACCTGAGTCCTTCTTGACGCTAGAAGCCCGCTGAAAGGTCATAGCCTCTAAAACCTGCCCTGATAGCACGACAAGAGAGAAAAGAAGTGTCTGTATCTGAATGAAGCGCATTACCCCTCGACATTACACCGTATTAAACTCAGAGTATTTTTAAATAATTAACTTGTCAATATAAATTATTTTAAACCGGAATCATCACGCTAACCTAAGTGACGAATAATTAATATTTTAAATTAAATTAAATTATGCAATTTTAATTTAATAAATAATTTGGTACAATAAAGCGCAAGATTATTAAAATTAAAGAGATATTAAAATGAACTCAGTAGATCAAGTTAATTACAGGCCAGTGGACCCTATTGTGACTGGGCAAACTTCCAAGGTCATCTCATCTACCAACACGCTTTGTCGAATGAGCGCCTTGTCTCAGCATTTTCAAGGCTCCGAATCCAATTTAGGCCAACTCAAGACCATTTGGGAAAAGGCATCACTACAACTTGCTTCCAGCAATCTTAACGATGTCAAAGAAACCATGAAAAGCGCTCTCAGTACAATCGAAAATGTAGATCCTGTCTATAAAATCTACACCACAATGATTGATGATGCGACAACACCAGAAGCCCTCGGCAAATGCTCCCGCAAGCTATTAAAAGACATAGCATCCCTCTCTTTTGCGTTTGAAAAAACAAAAACAAGCGCTGGGATCAACGGGCCTACCTACATCGTCGGCTACTCGCGATACAGCTCAAAGTGCGCCCTAAGTAAGCGCAGAGATTACATTGTGAAATGGACATCTTGGAATGAAATTTACTCCTCTCGTATCTACGATGCTCTCTCTCAGTTTCTGAGCTCTAAAAATCAGCCCTTCCTCGTCCCCAAACTAGCCGCTCTGGACTTTGACAAAAGGATTCATGACCAGCACGATTGCAAACAGCTGTCTCTTGAAGAAGAAACAGCCGCCCATTTGAAACAATCGTACCGCGCGATCGCAGGTAAAAATACAAATAAGGAAGAGACCCAGATCATCTTAGTCGAAAAAATCAACGGCTCCAATCTCTTTGACTTCGTAACCATGAAATACAAATTTCTCAATCTTCATCAAAAACAGGCCCTCTTCAAGAAGATCGGACAACTTTGCATCCTCGATCTAGCGATCGGAAACCCAGATAGGCTAGCTCCTGCATTTGAGTTTGGCTTTGGAAATCAATTTACATTCAAACCCACCTTACCGGCCAACTTTTGCAATGTGATGATTGACTGGGAACCAAACACTTCGAATTCCGATCCATTGATGGAATTTTATGCCATCGACAACGGCTTTGACTCTGACCTGATCTCAAATAAGGATCAAGATAAAGCGTATCAACAATTCTTAAGCAACAACCTATGCAGTACTTATAAAGCACTCCAAGCTCTAGTAACAATGACCCTGACTTCCCTATCAGAAGGTATTCTTTTAAAGATTAAGACGGCTGGCGCTCCGAGAGCTGTGCAAAAAACTGGCATAGCATGCAAACTTTTTCAAGAAGATCTCAAAAATAATAATATCGCATACAATGCTCTGCTCCTAGGACTTACTGACATGATTACCACTCTCAAGGAATCGCTTCCTTATTTTTGGGAAAGTGAAGAAGGCTTAAATCTTAAAAATTACCTTACAACGACCCATCCTGAGCTACTAGAAGCTATTTCAGGGCGACTCGCGGTTTTTAATAAAAAATGATGGTTAAATATGAACGAAATCAAACTTATCAATGACCGTCCCATCGATCCGATCCTTTGTTCAACCCCCAAAGTGATCAGCTCTACGAATACGCTTTGCCGTGTGATCCAACTCCATCGTTTTTTTGAAAACGAAAAAGACAGCCACCGCAATGAAATCGTTGCTGCAATGATTAAGATTTGGAATGGAACCCTCGTTGAATTATATCCAACCCATTCTTCAAGTTGTTTGGATATGAATTGTCTCGATATTAATGGAATAAAAAAGAGACTGGAATCACAGCTCAGCGAAACCCCTTACGGAGCAAAAGTTTTTGAGTTTTATTCCGAGCAGATCAGTAACACTTCAACGATTCAAATATTTCGCAAATGTCTCTCTATGATCACGAAAGATCTTGCCATGATCAACATGCTCGATATCCAAGAAACAACGCGTGGCGCCAATGGCCCCACCCACATCGTCAGCTACTCGCGATTTAGCAAAAAACAGGCACTAGCGAAACAGAGAAATTTTGTCGTGAAATGGACGCGTTGGAATGAAATATGTTCCACGTACCTCTATGAGATCTTCTCCCAAAAGCTGACCCGAGAAAATCAGCTATCACCCTTCCTCGTTCCAAAAATTGCAGCCGTAGACTTTGAAAGACAAATCTGCGCATTGAGTCATTGGTCGCATGAACCCCTAGAACAAAAAACAACGGATCATTTGAGGCAGTCGTTTCACACAATTGCAGGTAAAAGCAAAAGACCTAAAGATGCTCAAATCATGTTGCTAGAAAAAATCAACGGATCCAACATGCTCGACTTTATAGAAACTAAGTACGAACTGCTTAATTCCGAACAAAAGCAAGCGCTTTTTGAGAAAATGGGGCAGCTAGCAATACTGGATCTATGGATTGGAAATACGGATCGACTCATTAAACTCTGCTACAAAGGACAATACACATTACAGGCTATTTCCTCAGCAAACTTCGGCAACTTGATGATTCGCTGGGATGTAGATACAGACCAAATGCTCGAACTTTACGCCATCGATAATGGCGTTGATCTCCAACTGATATCAAATGAAAGACACAAATCTGCATATAGAAAATTCTTGAACAGCTACCTAGACGACCCTACCCCAATAGAGTCCCTAGCAGCCTGTGCACTGGCCTGTATGAGAGAAGCGATCCAAATTAAAATTCAAACATCCACACCAGACACTAAGAAAAAACTCTTTGCTTTTCAGAAAGACCTCGAAGATCTAGATGTCGCAAAACCTGCTTTGACAAAAGGGATTTCCGACATGTTCACAATCCTCAAGGAATCGCTTCCCGCTTTTTGGGATGGTGAAGAAGCGGTTAACATTAAAAATTATCTTAAAGAGAACTGCCCTGAGCTACTTGAAGCTGTTTCAGCACAATTCGAAGCTATAAAAAAATAATTAAAAATGCATCTTATTTTAATGAAATTAATAAACAGTACAAATATAATAAAAACCCTTTAAACGGACTATTAACAATGAATGAAATTAATCGAGAGCAATGCCAACGATCGCTCGATCCCATTGTTTGGGGTCCGACTTCTAAAGTCATTTCCACGACAAATACACTTAAGCGGGTCCATACGCTTTCTACTGTTATTTCCGGAACACCCACAATGCGTGCTAAACAGATGAATGGTATCAGCGCGATTTGGAAAGCTGCGCTTGAGCAACTAGAAGCTCATTCCGTCAATGACATCAAAGAATCCATGAAATCTCAGTTAACGACCGTCCGAGGGGGGGAACAAGTTCTTGAGATCTATGCGAAACAGTTCCATGCCGCTAAAACCCCTGATGATCTGCGCAAATGCGTCTATAGGTTTCAAAAAGACATCGCTACAATGAGTGCAACCTCAGATTTTCGAAAAACAGCGCGTGGTCAAAATGGACCTACCTACATTGCTAGCTACTGGCAATTCAAAAAAAATGCAGAATCTAAACTACATAGAAATTTCGTCGTAAAATGGACGAACTGGACTGAAATTTGCTCGACACACCTCTATGCAGCATTTTCCAAACATTTAAAAAATGGTCATACAAACCCATTTTTCCTCGTTCCAGAAATCGCTGTTATTGACTTCGACAAACACGTCCATCAGCGGCCCAATTGTCCTCAAGTCTTCCTAGACCAAGAAACAACGCCTCAGCTCAAACAATCCATCATCGATGTGATGGGCAAAAACAATTGCCCTCAAGACACTCAGGTCATGTTGATCGAAAAAATCAACGGATCCAACCTTTCTGACTTTGCAAAGACAAAATATCCATTTCTTTCCAAAGAGCAAAAACTAGAGCTCTTTGAAAAAATTGGAATGCTTACCATGCTGGATATGGTTCTTGGAAACACAGATCGAATGATCCCCTTTCAATATAATTCCACAACAGAGCAATATCAGTACCTAAAACGTATGGCAAATCTTGGCAACATCATGATTCGCTGGGATACAGAAGAAGACGAATGGCCCGAACTATACGCCATTGATAATGGTGTCGACTCCCTGCTGATTTCCGATGAAAAACATCGAATTGCATACAAGCAGTGCCTTTTTAAGACTCTTTCAAACAACACTTCAGCGATCGATTCCATAGCGGGAATTACACTCAAATCGATGGCATACGATATCGAATGCAGAGCGGAGATGCCCTCTGAAAAAAAACCGGAAGAAATCCTGCTAGAATTCAAAGTCTTCCTAAATGACCTTAGAGAATCAGAGGAAGTAAGAATAGCCCTACAAGCGGGCCTTCATAAAATGCATGCCATTCTCGAAACATCGATTTCCTCTTTTTGGGATAACGAGCAAAATTTAGATACAAAAAACCATCTTCAAATAAACCACCCCGAATTGCTAAATGCCATTTCGGAGCGGTTCGAAATTTTTAACAAGTGAGGATCACATGAACAGTTTACAATCTCCATTTCTCAGCGATATTTCGTCTGCTGGACAGGATGCAAACCAAGACATAAATTATGGGTTCCCCATATCAAAAGAGCGCGAGCTCGCCACATGGCTTCAAGCCGTGGAATATCATGCAAAAGCGGGTTCCCCCGAAAGCCTAAACACCCTTCTAAAGCATGCTGAAAAGATCCCTGACTGGAGTTTTTTACCCCATGACATGCAAGAAGACATGGAAAAAATTCGAGAAATTGCATCAAAAAACCAATGGGACCCTAACCTTTCCCCTATGAGTAAGCAAGCACTCCGCAATGTTTGTAAACAATATTTCCCACAAGAGATGCCTGTTGAGAAGCCCAAACCTAAATGCGCCATGAAATTAGACTTTTCCTCATGGGGTGGTGATAATTACGATGACCCCTTTTCTTTTGGGAGATAATTGAACCTCAATCGTTAGAAAGTGCTTGAGAACTAAGGCTTCGTCGATTTTCAACCCCTTTCTAAGGGGCGGTTTTACTGGGGATCCCCCTCTATCGCCCTTTTGTCTTCTATTCAAACCACCTTTAAATGCTCAGATTGTCAACTTGCTAAGGAATTTAATTTCATAAGCAACTGATAATAAACACATTGTCTGTAAAATAATTTTTACATATTTAACTTAATTAAATAGTTTATTATAATATTATATATTATTAAACAAAGAACGCTTTTGTTTGAATGAAACTCATAAAACACAGATAATAACAAAAGCAAAAAATTGGATTTTTTAAAATGAATCAAACAAACTTAATTAAGTCCGGCCTGACGGCTCCAAACCGCCCCGTTGACCCCATCCTTGGTTCTACGGAAAAAGTCATCTCTTCCACCAACTCGCTTTATCGCTTGGTTTCGTTATCAAAGGAGATTAAAAACGGTAATACTGAAATAGCCGCAGTCAAGAAAGTGTGGGAGCAATCACTACAACAACTCGATTCTAGCAATGCCGTTGAAGTCAAAGAAAGGATGATAGCTGCTCTTGACACTCTCCAAAATCAACCCACCATCTATAAAATCTACATCTCATTGCTCGATAAAGCAACAACTCCTGAAGCTCTTGCAAAATGCGCTAAAAAATTTATCAAAGACATCGCATCGCTCAACACTTTTGCCCTTGTAAAAACAACGCTTGGTGCAAATGGCCCCACTCACATTGTGGGCTACTCGCGGTTCTGCACAAAATCTATATTCGCTGCCCGTAGAGATTACGTTGTAAAATGGACGAATTGGAACGAAATCCACTCCTCGCATCTCTATGAAACGCTGACACAGAATTTGCCCCATGGAAATCAAGTCCCATTATTCTGCGTTCCGAAAACCGCAGCTTTGGACTTTGACAAGCAAATCCACGAGATGAGCGATGGGACGCAGATACCGCTAGAACAAGAAACAACCTGCCATTTAAAGCAATCCTTCCTCGCAACTGCAGGCGAAAACAACTCTTCTTCTGATACTCAAATCGCATTTTTTGAAAAAATTAACGGGACCAATCTCTTTGAATTTGTGCATACAAAGTACAGGGACCTTGACTCAAGTCAAAAGGAAATTCTCTTCGAAAAGATTGGCCAGCTGACGCTGCTCGATTTATTACTTGGTAACCCTGACAGGCTATTCCGAACAAAATACAACGCAAAGACGAACCAATATCAATTTGATATACGCGTTGCAAACCTTGGCAATCTGATGATTCTCTGGGATCAAGACAGTTCTGATGAGGATGAGGATCTGTTTGAGCTTTATGCGATCGACAACAGCATTGATTCATCCCTCATCACAAATGAAAATCAAAAAGCAGCCTACAAGCAGTTCCTTCAAAACACCCTAACCTCTGATGGCATGGAATCCCTGGCGGATGTGATCATTAGTTTCCTAAGAGAAAGCTTAGAAAACAAAGTCCCAAAAACCCAAAGCAGCCGAGCACGCACGAATAGAAAAGTCGCTGTGGACAATAATAAGAAAGTCGGCAGAGATCCCCGCCAAATGGTCTGTAATCTATTTCTGCAAGATCTCAAAGATGAAGACATCGCAAAACCTGCCCTGATCAAAGGGCTTTGTAAAATGCTTGAAACACTAAGCCTATCGCTTCCTGGGTTTTGGGAGAGCGAGCAAGCCTTAAACATTAAAAACTACCTTAAACAGAGCCATCCCGCATTGCTAGATGCAATTTCGGAGCGGTTCGAAATTTTTAGCAAGAGAGGATAAAATGAATAGTGTACAACCAAACATAGTCAACGATATTAAGTCTGCTGGAGAAGAAAGAAACTATGGGTTCCCCATATCAAAAGAGCGCGAGCTTACCACATGGCTTCAAGCCGTGGAATATCATGCAAAAGCGGGTTCCCCCGAAAGCCTAAACACCCTTCTAAAGCATGCTGAAAAGATCCCTGACTGGAGTTTTTTACCCTTTGAAATGCAAGAAGACATGGAAAAAATTCGAGAAATTGCAGCAAAAAACCAATGGGACCCGAGCCTTTCTCCTTTAAGTAAGAAAACGCTCCTCAACGTTTGTAAGCAATATTTCCCAGAAGAGATGATCGTTGAGAAACCTCAGCATAAAGCTGTCCGCAGGTTAGACTTTTCAGATGCAGCAATATCTGGTTCAGGAAATCTCGATTTTTGGAACGAAAAAAAATAACTCTTAATCTCTCTTCTTAAAGAGATATTTGGGGCGGACAATGGGAGTACCTTTGCCGCCTCTAGCCTCTAAGCGTTCATAGACAATCTGAATAGCAATCCCCACCGTTCTAGACATTCCAAACAAGACAGTATAATACTCCGGATAACCAAATCCCGTTGCTGTGAGCAGCGTGCCAGAGACGGCATCGACATTTGGGTGGGGATCTGCGATCTTTGGATTTTCACTTAATACCTTGGAACCCTCTGAGCGTAGCAGAAGAGCAATTTTGACCAGAGGATGGTCGGGATAGTGCTTTTTCACAAAATCGTACTGAACTGTGGCTCGAGGATCTTCTACGCGCAAGACGGCATGACCAAAACCAAAGACGAGCTTATCTGAAGCAAGACGGCTGCGGATCAGGGCCTCGACATCAGCAGATGTCGCCTTCTCTCCCACTTCTGAAAGAACCTCTAGAACAAACTCCAAACAATCCTGATTGGCTTTGCCGTGGCGTGGGCCTGCTAGAGCGCACATCGCAGAGCACATCGAACCAAAGATATCCTCCAACCCAGAAGCCACAGCTTTACCGACAAAAGTGGAGAGGTTCCCCCCTCCATGGTCAAAGTGCAAAATGTTGAATAGATTAAACGCTCGGACAAGTTCTGCAAAATCAGCGCCTGGAACCCTCAGCATCTGCGCAAAGTTTTCCATGTAGCCAAGATCGGGCCTTGGATCGGGAGTTTCTCCCCAACCGGCGTGGTGATTGATCACAGCTGCTGTAAGATGGGGAATTTTTGCAATCAGTGTCAAACAATCCTCTTTGTAGTCCCCTGTCCCTTCAAACATCCCTAAAATAAGGATCGCTGCGCAGAAGAGTTTCATCGGATGTCCTGCACGAGGCAGCCTTTGAACAGCGTCGATCACCTCCTTTTGGCAAGTTGACCTGCTGCTAAGGATTTTGCGAAATTGATCCACTTCAGCAGACGTTCCCTCTTTGCCATAGTAAAGCAGATAAATCACTTGAACAGGATCCCAAAACGCAAGTTCCGCAATCGACTTTTGCATGTAGAAAAGTCCTTTTTGCGCATCCACGTGAGATGTCGTGCAATAACCGACAGGAAACCCGCGCATTCCTGTTTCCAGTTTATCTTTGGTAATCTCAAAAAGTACTTCTTCTGACATGACTATCCTTTGAGTAGATGGGCGACAAGTTCTCGTTCGCTAAGCAATTCTTGCTCTGAGAGAGCGATTTTTTCTTTCAAGAAAGGATCCCAAGGAACATCTTTCACAATCTCAATCTTTCCCTTTCCATTCGATCTGCAAGGGAAGGAAAAAATCAGGTCCTCTTTAATGCCATAACTGTTGCCATTAGAAAGAAGCCCCACAGAAAACCACTGTCCTTCAGCTGTAGGTTGAACCAGAGAGCGGACCGAATCGATGGCGGCGTTTGCTGCAGAAGCGGCGGAGGATTTTTTGCGCGCGGCGATCACCTGAGCTCCCCTTTGCTGCACCATGGGCACAAAGGTCTCTTCACACCATTTGCGGTCTTTGATCAGATCTAAAGCAGGTTTTCCTCGAATCTTTGCATTGACAAAGTCAGGAACCTGAGTGGCAGAGTGATTGCCCCAAATCGTAACATGGCTCACCTCTTCCACTGTCACTTTTGCCTTAACTGCAAGCATCGATTGCGCGCGATTTTGATCCAGTCGCGTCATGGCAAAAAACCGCTCTTTGGGAATCTTGGGAGCATTGTGCATAGCAATCAGACAATTGGTGTTACAGGGGTTGCCCACGACAAATATAATCACATCGGATGCTGCAGAGCTATTTAGGGCTTTGCCCTGTTCGATGAAAATCTTCCCATTTTCCCCAAGAAGATCTTTTCTCTCCATCCCTGGACCGCGCGGCTTTGCCCCGATGAGCAGAGCGACATTGATCCCTTCAAAAACTTGGGCAGGATCAGATCCTATCTTAATTTCTTTGAGCAGGGGGAAGGCGCAATCTTCAAGCTCCATGACAACACCTTTCAGTGCATCTTGAGCTTCAGGAATTTCTAAGAGATGAAGAGCGACCGGCTGCTTCGGGCCGAATATCTCCCCTGCGGCAATGCGGAAAAGAATACTATAGGCGATCTGTCCACCTGCACCTGTCACAGCAATCCGCTTCACCGACATTGCACCCTACCTTAAAATGTATAATTTTAATTTTATACTAGTGATCTTAGGAAATATTACGCAACAGCTGTATATCTTTTTCGCAAAGCTATCAGGCAAATGGGAATCAAAGCCAAAGAGATCCAGCTCAGGATATTCCCCTTTATTTCTGGGTAAACAAAAATAAAAGCGATTCCTCCATAATACCAAAAACCAATCATCAAGGTGATGAAGAGGAACATAAAACGGCCCCACTTTCTCCGGATTGCGAGAATACGACAAGCGCGGTCTTCTTCTACTCGGATCATTTTCTGATAGCCCCAAATCACAAGTGGTGTTCCCAAAATGAATACCAACCAAGGAGATAAACCCGTTGCATGCAAGAAATTATAAATATCATCCTGCTGAGCAAATGTTCGGATAGGGATATAGGAATAAATTTCTGCAATTTCCATCCAAGTCCACCAGTAGACAAAAGAGAAAAGCACCCATCGCTTCTGTATGGATTGCAAAGACAGGAGCTTCAAACCAATGAGAAAAAAAATGAACCCGTCAATCATAGGAGCAATGGCAATGGCTGCAACTAACCCTTTTTTTCCAGCAGATAAAATGGTTTGGTAAGGAACCGCTTCATCAATCCCCCAAAGAGTCCACCAATTGGACGAATAATGAATCGCAAAAGGGCTGCTTTTATAGCCTCCTAACCAAGCGATCAGGCCATGTGTCCATTCGTGCATAAAAGTCATGACATGATGCGCTGCAAGGATTACGACTGCTGTGACACACCAAAATAAAAATGGGTTTTTACTTTTCACGGAAATCTCTCGCTAAAACGTGTAATTTTAATTTTATACTAGTGATCTTAGAAAATATTGCAACAACTGAACGTTGAGATTGAACCAATCCATTAAGTCTGGTATACTGGGCCAATTAAAATTTAAATTTTTTAAGGCCAGCCATGTCAATCCCCATCGTCATTTTTATGTACGCCTTATGGTCTAGTATTTTCTCGCTGGGTAAAATGACGCTGCAATACTGCCCGCCCCTCTTTTTAACGGGCGCGCGCATGTTCATCGCTGGGGTCTTGCTGGTGGGTTTTCTAGCCATTTTTAAACGCTCAGCATTTAAGCTCAACCGCATTCAAATTTTATCGATCGGCCTTTTAGCATTTTTCAGTATCTATCTGACCAATGCCTTAGAATTCTGGGGTCTGCAATACCTCTCTGCCGCTAAAACTTGTTTTATTTATAGCCTATCCCCCTTCTTTGCCGCTTTTTTCTCCTACTTGCATTTCAATGAAAAAATGAATACGCGCAAATGGATCGGGCTTGGTATCGGCTTCCTCGGCTTCATCCCCGTCCTGCTTACCCAGACGGGATCGGAAGAGCTCTTTAACGCCTTTAGCTTCTTCTCTTGGCCAACTCTTGCCATAATGGGGGCTGCTCTTTGCTCCATCTACGGATGGGTCATTTTGCGCCTTGTCGTTAAAGACCATGCTATCTCCCCTCTCATGGCCAACGGCGCCAGCATGCTCTTTGGAGGACTGCTTGCCTTTGGACATTCCTACTTCGTCGAAAACTGGAGCCCTATCCCCGTTCTTCCTCAAAATATTTCCCCCTTCATCCAAGGCACCCTGCTGATGACGCTTATCTCCAACATCATCTGCTATAACCTCTATGGGATGATGCTTAAGCGCTTCACAGCCACGTTCCTCTCTTTCATGGGTCTTTTAAGCCCCATTTTTGCCTCCTTGAACGGCCTGGTCTTCCTCGGCGAGCCTATCTCCTGGACAATCATCCTCTCCACTGGAGTCGTCTCCTTGGGGCTCTGGATCGTGTATAGGGCTGAGCTGAAGCAGGGCTATATCGTCTCTTCTAAAACAGCCGCAGCCAAGGCAGCCCCTGCCCCCACAGAGCAATCATAATCCATTAGCGCTCAGAGCTTTAGGGATATATTCTTTGTGGTCACAGCGATTTTATTTAAATTCCATCCAGCAATCTGAACGCATTTCCTTTAGTATCAAAAAGTTGCGTCTATACGCCCGAGTTAAAATTAATTATTGTAAATAATTATATTTATAGTATATAATAGTAATTAAATATAACTATGAGGTTATGCTATGAATTTAATAAGTCAAATTTTCGGATCTTCTAATAATACAAACGAAACACCTGTTGGCAAACTTTCTCAAGTCATCAGGGGTACATTTAACGCCAATCACAAACTTAGCGAGCAAAGCGTTCAATCAGCTTCCGAAATGGATGTACTCAACGACGCTATGCTAATTTTCAACCGTGCAATGAAAGAAAAAGGCGACACAACTCCTGAAAAGTTTGGTGAGCTGATTGGATCGGCAAAAGCAATAAGCCTAGCCGAAGGTTTTCGATATGCATCTGTATCACTAGGCTCTATAGCGAAAAAATATGAACAAACAAAAACCGTAGCTAGAGCAGCTTGTTTGGACAAGCTCGGTGGGTTTGTACAAAAGAATCAAGATCTGATCTTAGAGGTCAAAAAACTTCAATCGGAAAACAATACTGTTTATAACCAAGCTCTAGAAAATGAATCCAAAGAGATTCAATATTCTATCAGCAAGCTTACTGCTTTAAAACTAGATCAGCTCGTATCTAAAAACTTAAGCTCTACTTATTCGATAACAGCACAAAACTTAGAAGAAGGCTGGGAAACTGTGGATAATGTGGAAACAAAAAATGTAGAGCCTATCAAACCAATATTCTCCTCAAATTACTTAGAAACTAAGACTAAACCTTCGCTTGTAGACTTAGTTTTAAATGTTAAATCGACTGAAAATCTGGCTTTTAATGCCATTGATGATGACATGCTTTAAACTTAAAAAAATATAAAAAGGGTAAAAAAATGACATCGTATTTTTGGTCAGCGGGTAATTACCTTTCTGATACATACAATTATTACGCTCAATCCACCCCTCAACCGCAGGCGCCGCTGGTGGAACTTAGCCAAGCGATTCAGGGAACATTCGATACGTATCATACAAGTACCGGTGAATACAAAGAAAAATGCTCTGAACTATTTGCCTTAAGCCAAACCATAGAGACTGTTGTAAAGAATAAGGGAGAAAGTGCTGAGGGACTCTTTGGTCAGATCCAATCAGCTAAATCACTCCACAATCAAGAAGGTACGGCAAACTCAGAAAAGCTATCGAATTCAGGATCATTGTCCATATTTAAGGAAAAGGAAGAAGCTAAAATTGCGGCAACAAATGCAGCTCTTGATAAGCTATATCCCTTTCTCCAAAAAAACATCGTATTGATCAATCAGGCTAAGACACTGAAAGATGATCAATCCTCTTACATCCAAGCCCTAAGTATCCTTTCAGACGAAGTTCGTGAAATAGTCAATCAACTTGTTTTGTTGAAACTAGATGATCTTAACGAACAAAAGCCGCTCAACACCAATTACTCTATCACAGCGATGAATCTAGAAAATCTGGAAGATGATTTCGTGTTGATTGAAGATAATTCTAAAGAAAAAGAGAACATCACCACTAATGATTTTGTGATCGTTGAGAACAAGAAGCGCGTACCCCTGCAGCTAATTGAAATTAAAACCAAAACCGAAGAAGATGGCTATATTTTGGTAGATCACAAACAAAAAACAAGAGAAGAACACTTAAATCTTTTAGATATCGCCAAATTCCTCATTGCTGATTGCGATTTTGAAAAAGCTGACCAAATGATTGACCTCAGATGTGAAGAAGACTGGACTCAAGATGGGGATGTAAAAGATTATAAAGAATATGCCTATAGAGAAGTTGCCAAAATATTGGTTTTAAATGGTTATCTTGCCCTTGCGTCTGAAATAGCCAATAAAAAACTAGGCGAAGCTACAAAACAACTAATAATGGATATGATTAACCTCTGTTACGAAGCAGGTAAGAATATCAAGCAAAGCTACAAGTATGAGGATTATTTTCAAAGTATAAACGATGATTACGAAAACCACTCGGCAGAAGCTTACTTCAATACGTGGAAGAAATACCCAAAAATTACGTTCACATCACTTTAACATTTGAACAATCGCAAGTAGACGATAGAGCTTAGGTTCTTGGCTTAGCTCATTATTCAACTCATAGATTTTCATAAAACCAGGGTTCGAAACGATCCCTCGGCTCTTCAGCAGAAACTCTTTCACTTCATTTTTAAAAGAAGCATCAGAATTAGAAAATTGAGCCTGAAAAGGTTCAATTTTTCTTAAACGAGTTAAGAAAGGATATAGCTGCTGAAGCGACTGAGAGCTTAAGTGCAGCAGGGTGTAGATCAGTCCCAAAGTAGACATTTGACTCTGATCGAGATCTAATGACAGGACATCTTGTTTGATTGCAACCGCAAGGCTTAAATCACAGTTGATTTCTGTCAGCAAAGCTCTAAAGCAATTGGCAAAAGGCTGCGCTAACTCTTTTTCATGCAGGCGATAGGCCATGTTTAAAATCTTCCCATGCAATTCAGCTGCCTTTTCAGAAAGAGCCTCTTCATCGTTGAAAAGATGAGCCTCAATGGCTTGAACTTCTTCTTCTGAGAGCTCTTGATAAAGGCTATTTAGAGCCGTTAATTCCGACTTAAATTTGACAAGAAGCTCTGGAGTTGGGCAGTTTTGATGCTTAATGAGCTGCAATAGCGTTAAATGAGGAATCATCAAAAATGCTTTGGGATCAGACTCTTCGATCATTTTCTTGAGCTGCTCCCCTAATTCTGGCCGCGTCTGAATAAAATCGATCGTAAAAGCGTAGAAAATGGTCAAGGTAGCAGGCATCGTCAATTCAACGCCCATATGCGTACTCGCCTTATGAGTTTTAAGCTCCTCGATGAATTGCTGGGAAAACTGATCATGAGTACTGACAAAGGAACGAACTCGTGAGACTAGCGCATCTTCATCCCTTGTTCCTAAGGAAACACCGCTAATCTCCTCTAATAATTGGCTCCACTGCTCAGTATAGGAGGTTGCAAGAGGGATAAGCCGTAATTGCGATCCAGGACAAGTACTAAAGAAAGCCTTTTTTAGAACATCTTCTGCCTGCTTTAAAAAGCCATCGGAAAGACCTTTTTGAAAAAGCTTCTTATCCAGAGGGCTTTGGTGACTTGTAGATTTTTCATAGACGGCCCCAACCAGATGGATTAATTCACTGCGAGCTATCCTATTTGATAGAAGGGTTCCCCCATTTTCTCTGTACTTGCAAACTATCTCAGAGACTAAAGCACCAATCATTTGAATTCCGCATTTGTAATTAATAATATTAAATTATATCTTATTTGAAAATTAAAAACAAACAAACAAATATTTATAAAACGACAAATAAATATTCAACCCCAGCCAGTTAAAACTTAGAGAATTTCTCTGAAAAATTTAAGATACAGAATAAACTTTTCTTCAGTATTCTTTCCCTTCCAAATAGGTATCTCTGCTAAATTGTCCAATGCACGCGACCTACTTAACAACTATCAATTAGAGAACACCCATGTATGACCTTCTAGCTTTTGTGCCTTCTACAGTCTATTCAACCATTACCTATTACACGCAAACAACTACCCAACCACCCACTCTTCAAGAACTTGGCCAAGCCATCACAACTACGTTTGGGAACACTCACACGAGTACAGGAGGATTTGAGAAAACAAAGTCTGAAATTTCTGTCTTAAACGAAATCATTCCGAGTATTCGTCTAGGAGAAAAAAAACCTGTTGGACTCAGAGATCAAATCGAAATGGCACGAGTAACACACTTAGAGCAGCATAAAATCGCCATGGAAAGGTTATCGGTGTCTACATCCTTATCTATATTAAGAGATATAGAGGAAGTCGATTGGGCAGCAAAAAGTTCCGCTTTCGACAAAATATTCACATTCGTAGAAAAGAACCTTAAACTTATCAATGAGGCAAAAGCCCTTTTCGATATTTCTAATCCAGTACCCTATCAGCAAGCCATCAATAATCTCCCCCATTCAGTTGCAATGGTCATCTATGAGCTTAGAAATTTAAACCTGGATAGTCTCAATGAGGAAGTAGTTAACGAATTCATGAAGGATTTTGAGATCACAGATAATAGCACTATCATAACGACAACGCCGATTTCGGAGCAGATAGAAATTGAGAGTAGCAGCAGTAGTAGTCAACTTGTGTTTGAGATGGAAATCTCAACACCAACTGCTTCCGAAGAAACCTATCAAATCGCACTGAAAAATGATCAATTAGAACTAGTCATTATAGAAGATTACGTAGACAGCTTTACTACATTCATACACACAAAAGCTGCGACAATAAGGTTGGTTGACCACCTCACTGAAGTGCTCTGAAAAAGGGGCAAGTAATTCGCTTGTCTTAAAATAAAAAAACCTCAGTTACCTTGCGGTAACTGAGGTGGAAAAAAAGCTTGGCAGCGACCTACTCTCCCGTACTCTTGCGTACAGTACCATCGGCGATGAGAGGCTTGACTTCTGAGTTCGGGATGGGATCAGGTATTTCCCTCTCTCTATTGCCACCAAGACTAAAGTCTTGAATGTCGGTAGAATCAGTTAGTATTCACTCATGAAAATTGACGCTTGAGATGTTTATTTCCATTGACGCTTTAACAAAGT
Organism: Chlamydiota bacterium; assembly: GCA_023269355.1. GTDB lineage: Bacteria > Chlamydiota > Chlamydiia > Chlamydiales > Rhabdochlamydiaceae > CAJCIW01. Next base: position 36,137 of record JAHFTO010000022.1, read on the forward strand.
GTTAACAACGTCACCATTGACCCAGGTCTTAAATTAAGACATGTGCCATTGATGAAAAATAAAGTGATCAAGCCAATGGACTTATTAGTATTGGTTAGCTCAACACATTACTGTGCTTACACATCCAACCTATCAACCCGGTCATCTCCCGGGGGTCTCATTGGGATATCTTATCTTGAAGGAGGCTTGGCGTTTAGATGCTTTCAACGCTTATCCTTTCCGAACATAGCTACCTGGCTATGCACTTGGCAGTACAACCAGCACACCATTGGTTCGTCCACTTCGGTCCTCTCGTACTAGAAGCAGCTCTTCTCAAATATCCTACGCCCACAACAGATAGGGACCAAACTGTCTCACGACGTTTTGAACCCAACTCGCGTACCGCTTTAATTGGCGAACAGCCAAACCCTTGGGACCTTCTCCAGCCCCAGGATGCGATGAGTCGACATCGAGGTGCCAAACCGCCACGTCGATATGAACTCTTGGTGGCGATAAGCCTGTTATCCCCGGAGTACCTTTTATCCGTTAAGCGACGGCGATTCCACTTTCTACCGCCGGATCACTAAGCCCTACTTTCGTACCTGCTTGACTTGTTGGTCTCGCAGTTAACCTACCTTATACCTTTACGCTCGTTTCGTGATTGCCAACCACGATGAGGTAAGCTTTGGACTCCTCCGTTACTTTTTGGGAGGATACCGCCCCAGTCAAACTGCCCGTCTGACATTGTCCGCCTTCCAGTTTCATGAAATTGCGTTAGATTTCCGACTTTCCAAGACTGGTATTTCAACGGTGACTCCACGGACCCTAACGAGCCCGCTTCAATGTCTCCCAGTTATCCTACACATGGAAAATCAAAAGCCAATATCAGAGTACAGTAAAGGTTCACGGGGTCTTTCCGTCTTGTTGCGGGTAAACGGCATCTTCACCGCTACTACAATTTCACCGAGTCTCTCGTTGAGACAGTGCCCAGATCGTTAGGCCATTCGTGCAGGTCGGAACTTACCCGACAAGGAATTTCGCTACCTTAGGACCGTTATAGTTACGGCCGCCATTCACCAGGGCTTTAATTCAATGCTTTGCCCTTACGGACTAACATCTCCTTTTGACCTTTTGGCATTGGGCAGGCTTCACACCATATACGTCGTCTTAGACGACTTTGCATAGTGCTGTGTTTTTGTTAAACAGTCGCCTGGGCCATTTCTCTTCGGCCGGATTACGCTCTCACCGCGAAGGTAATGACGTTTTCCGGCCCCCCTTCTCCCGAAGTTACGGGGGTAATTTGCAGAGTTCCTTAACGAGAGTTATCTCGCGCGCCTGAGAATATTCATCACACCCACCTGTGTCGGTTTTGGTACGGTTACCTTCGACATCTAGAGATTATTTCTTGGAAGCATCGCGCTTTATCATCGGTTCCCCCGAGGGTTCCCCTTGTCCATGACCTAGCTTTACGCCTGCGGATTTTCCTACAGGCCGGCCTCATCACAGAACGGACATTTCCAATCGTCCGCATAATTAACTTACTCCGTCATCTCTTCGCGAATCTACGGTAGCGCAGGAATGTTTAACCTGCTATCCATCATCTACGCTTTTCAGCCTCGACTTAGGGTCCGGCTAACCCAGGGAAGACGAACTTTACCCTGGAAACCTTAGGTATTCGGCGAGGAAGATTTTCACTTCCTTAATCGTTTACTCATGCCATGCATCCTCACTAGTATGCGCTCCAACACTCCTTACGGTATATCTTCACCGCACATACTACGCTCTCCTACCGCGCATATTACTATGCACCCGTGATTTCGGCTCTATGCTTTAGTCCCGTCTATTATCGGCGCAAAGTCTCTCGATTGGTGAGCTGTTACGCACTCTTTAAATGATGGCTGCCTCTAAGCCAACATCCCAACTGTCT
>JAHFTO010000023.1 GCA_023269355.1 Chlamydiota bacterium
GCCGGCTTTTTTCTCGTCTTTATTCCTTCTTTTGGGGAGTTTGCGATCCCAGAACTCATGGGAGGAGACAAATGGATGTTCGTTGGGACCGTCGTCTCCAATTACATTTTGGGCGATGAGACAGGCTCTTTAGGCGCTGCTTTCACCTTGGTCGCTTCCGTCCTCTTGCTCCTGAGTTCCATTTTGCTCTATTGGCTTATCGACCTCTTAATTCCTGGGAGGACCCATGAAAAGTAGTAAATTTAGCTTTTTCAGTACGATTTTTATTGTGACCTGCACCTATCTCTTTCTTTATGTGCCCCTCATCGTACTACTCGTCTTTTCATTCAACATCGAGGCATTCCCCTCCCCTTGGAAAGGATTTACACTCAAGTGGTATCACGAACTTCTCCTCTCCTCGCATCTTTGGGCCTCTTTCTTAAACTCTCTGATTGTCGCTGTCTGCTCTACGGGAATCAGCTTGACGATGGGCGTCTTTCTCATTTTCTACGCTGCTCAAGGCGGACGTATAGGAAACTTCCTCTCTCTTTTTTATGGCAACCTGGTCATCCCTGAAACGGTACTTGCGGTTGGCCTGCTTGGATTTTTCACTTTGGTGTCGATTCCGCTTGGACTTGGAACCTTGGTCCTTGCCCACTCTGTCTTAGGACTTGGATTTGTCATCCCCATTGTTTACGCACGCTTTTTAGAGCTCGATTACCGCATGACAGAGGCATCGCTTGTTTTGGGAGCCACCCCGGTTCAGACATTTTTTAAAGTTACCCTTCCCCTGCTTAGACCCGCCCTCATTGTGACAGGACTGCTTGTATTCATCATCTCCTTCGACGATTTCATCCTGTCCTATTTTTGCGCCGGTAGCACTTCGCAAACCCTTTCTCTCTACATCCTCTCTATGCTCCGCTCTGGAATCTCACCCATTGTCAATGCCCTATCCGCGGTCCTTTTGCTACTCAGCAGCACGCTTGTGATCCTATTTTTCACTATCTCTAAAAAATCGCGGACACGCATTTTCTAACTGGGAGTCAAAATGAAAAAAATCTTCGTCCGATCTGGGATTATTCTCTTTTGGCTGGTTCTGATCTTTTGCGCCCTCTACTTGCCTAAATATGAAATCATCAGAGAAGAATCAAATACCCTCAATGTGTACGTCTGGGGAGACATCCTCGAACCATCGATTGTTGCTGATTTCGAGAAAGAAACAGGCATTAAGCTCAACCTCAGCTACTACTCTTCCAACGAAGAGCTCATCGTCAAGCTCAAAGCCACCAAAGGCGAGGGCTACGATCTAATCATCCCTTCTGACTATGCAGTCAACATCCTCATCAAAGAAGACCTTCTCAAACGCTTTGATAAAGAAAAATTTGCCTATTGGAACAATCTGAACCCCAATCTTATGGGACAATACTTTGATCCCGGCAACGATTACTCCATCCCCTTTGAATGGGAGCTGTACGGCTTTGGCATCGACAAAGATTACTTCGCCCACCATCCCCAAACGCCTTCTTGGGGCATGATATTCAATCCCGAGATCGTCAACTATAAGCTCGTAATGATCAACGACCCGATTGAGGTTGTGGAAATCGCAGCGTTTTATCTCTACGGCCTCGTAGATAACTTAAGCGACACCCAAGCAAATGCGATCACACGCCTCCTCATCCAGCAAAAACCTTGGGTTGCAGCTTATGCAAATTTCCGAGGAGATTATTTTCTCGCTACGAAAAACGTCTCTCTTGTTGTCGCCACGAGTTCCTACATCTTCCGCTCCAAGCGCCAGTTTGACTTTATGGGATTCGTTGTTCCGGAGGAAGGAAGCTTTCTCACCATTGAAAACTTCTGCATCCCCAAGCCCAGCAAAAAAGAAGAGCTCACATTCAAGTTCCTCAACTATCTCTGCAGCCCTAAATCTGTAGAAGCCCATTTCAACACCTATGGGCAATTCCCCTCCGCGCAGCATCCTCTCGATATCTTTCACAGAGATCCCGAAGCTGCAAAATACATCTTCTCTACAACAGAAGACTTTAAGAACTATCACTTCATCCGCAATATTCTCCCTGAAGAAGAGACGCGCGATATCTGGGTGGAAGTGAAGAATGGGGAGTTTTAAAGTAGCAGTTTAGATTATCTAAAGTGCCACTTTAGATAATCTAAACCTGATGATCATCCTGTTGAGATTCAAAAAGATGCGAATAGGCCAAATAGAAGATTTTTTGCAGTGAGGGAGCAGGTGCATGATCGTTGTACTGTAAATTCAGGGCTACTGCTTTGCTGTCAAAAGGACCAAGCGGCTTCTTGATAAAAACAAAGAGCAATTCTTTTTCTCTGCAATTTACAATGTTATATTCTTCCGAGTCATGAACCACACCGTTTGCATCCATAAAAAACCGTCCTTGATGGCAATTCTCAAGAGCGCGGTCTTTAATTTTATGGATCAGTGATTGAAGCAGCGGCGTCGAGTCGTTTCCAACCCCCTTGAAGATCTGAAAAGAACGCTCGAACCGTGGCATTTCGGAAAAATCTTCAAAAGTAAACGGTGGGTGATTGAGAATTGTCTTCATTGCATTTTCATCGACAATGAATTTCATGATATCATCAGCCAAGAATTTGCCTAATTGCAGACGTTTTAAAACCAACTCTTTGCTGCTTGTCGTGTTTCCTTCAGAATGCATACATCGGCATGCTAAAGGCTTTAAAACTTCAGCGAGAGGATTCCATGTGATATCTTTAGAGTGTGCGAGGTACCATTCTCCGCAGACCGTTGCTGAGAGACATATTTCAGAAAGGGAAAGATTGGACAAAACGTAACAAAGAGTGTCCCTTGGGAGTTGATGAATGGAAGAAATCATTGTTAATCACAAAAAATTAGAATGCAAAAAGCCAGTTGCATAAATCTTCATTACAACTGGCTTTAAAACGATTTAGGCGCTTTTTTTCTTTTCAATGTAGTTGACGACGTCACCTACAGTTTTGAGTTTTTCGGCCTCTTCTTCAGAGATTTCAAAACCAAAACGCTCTTCGAAAGTCATTATGAGCTCAGTAAGATCTAAAGAATCAGCGTTTAGATCTTCGACAAAAGACTTTTCTAGAGTGACATCGTTAGCATCGACTCCGAGTTGCTCAACGACGATGTCGATGACTTCTTTTTGAATTGACATAGGCATTCCTTTTCAGTTTTGTTAAAGAAAGAACTCAAATTCTTTCTACGATTAAATTCATCACATGACCATCCCGCCATCAACCGTAAGAACCTGACCTGTCATATAGTCAGAGAGGTTGCTAGCGAGAAAGACAGCCGCGTTTGCGATGTCTAGAGGTTCCCCCATGCGTCCCATCGGGATTTTTTTGAGGATACCTTCTTTTTGCCCATCCGTAAGGGCACCGGTCATACGAGTTTGGATAAATCCGGGAGCTATGCAATTGACGCAAATACCGCGCGTTGCAAGCTCCTGAGCTAGGGCTTTGGTGAAGCCAATCATCCCTGATTTTGATGCAGCATAATTGGCTTGTCCGGCATTTCCTGTCAAGCCCACAACGGAAGAGATGTTAATGATCTTTCCGCCTTTGGCTTTGATCATGGGTCGAACGAGGGCTTGGCAGGTATTGTAAATGGATTTGAGGTTGACGTCGATGACTGTATCCCAATCTTCTTCAGACATTCTCATCAAAAGTCCATCGCGGGTAATCCCTGCATTATTGACGAGAACATCGATCAGACCCCAGGCAGCGATAAGCTGCTGAATAGTGCTTTCCACAGAAGATTTATCAGAGACATTGACGATAAAAGATAGGAACTTCTGCTCGGAAGATAATCGGTTAAGTTCTAATTCTTTTAAAACTTCAGCAGCTCTTTCTTCATTAGTTCCAAAAATTGCGACATCAGCGCCTTGTTTTGCAAAGGATAGTGCGATCTCTTTGCCAATGCCTGCTGTTCCACCCGTAATTAATGCTTTCTTAGCTTTCAACAGTTGCATAAGACTCCATCATTGAATTGAGTTGCTCTAGATCGGAAACTTTTTCAACGCTAAAGGTAGGCTGAGCCACACCGATCCGCTTATTCATACCGCTTAATGTTTTACCAGGGCCCATCTCTAGATAAATAGCGACGTTTTGCTGGACCATTTTATGAATTCCCTTTTCCCATCGGACGGGACAAACCACCTGTTCGATCAACACTTGCCGCATTTCAGCAGCAGACATAACGAGATCTCCAGGGACGTTCATGACAACATCGATATTGCTCTCAAGAAAAGGAACTGTAGAGATCTTATCGAAAAGTTTCTTTTGTGCAGATGCCATCAGGCCGCTATGAAAAGCGCCGGAGACATCTAAAGGTAAAATCCGCTTTGCTCCTTTTAGCTTGAGAGCTTCGCCGGCTAAGTCAAGTGCTTCGATAGTTCCTGCGATCACTACCTGGCCTGGGCAATTGAGATTTGCAACCCAGACGGGGTGAGGAGGATTGAGCTCTCGAATGACACTGTCAACAGCTTCTTCTGTCATTCCTAGAACAACTTGCATCGTCCCCTTAGTCTCAAGGCATGCCTGGTGCATTGCAGCTCCGCGCGTGCGCACGAGGTCAAGGCAATCCACGAAGGAAATTTTTCCCGCTGCAGTTAGTGCTGTGTATTCCCCTAGGCTAAGCCCGGCGCAAAGCGCAGGCGTAACACCAGAAAACTGCTGCTGCACGACGCGAAGAACTGCGATGCTTGCAATGTAAATGGCTATTTGGCTGTTTTTTGTTAATGTGAGCTCGTCTGCTGGGCCTTCGAAGATCAATTTGGAAAAGGCACAGTTTAAAAAGTTGTCTGCTTCTTCGAAAACTTGGCGAGCAATTGGGAACTGATCATAAAAATCTTTGCCCATTCCAGGGTATTGAGCCCCTTGGCCAGGGAAGAGAAATGCGAATTTCTTATTCATGATTCTCCTCACCAGTCTGCGTTAATACGGAAGCACCCCAAGTGAGTCCTGCTCCAAACGCTGTGAGAAGAATATTTTCTCCTTCTTTCACTTCTTTTTCGCGAAGAAGCTCATCGAGGGCAATCCCAATCGCTGATGCAGATGTGTTGCCATATTTATGGATCGTTAGATAGACGCGCTCCCAAGGCACTTCAAATCGCTTTGCAATCGCTTCGATGATGCGCATATTTGCCTGATGAGGAACCAGCCAGCTAATTTGTGATTCGGCAAGGCCGACGTTGTCTAAACACTGCTTAGCAACAGCTTCCATACGGCGCACCGCATGTTTAAACACTTCTTTTCCTTCCATGCGTAAATAGTGCAGTTGTGCACAAACAGTTTCTGCTGTTGCAGGATTGCGGGAGCCTCCAGCAGGAAGAAGGATGAGTTCAGCGAGTTCTCCATCCGCCCCTAAGCGAATATCTCTAACAACGAGCCCCTTGCCCTGATTGCTAACGACGCAAGCGGAAGCTCCATCGCCAAAGAGGACGCAAGTATTGCGATCTGTGTAATTGACAATTGTGGAGAGTTTTTCTGAAGCGACAATTAAAACATTTTTATAGAGCCCAGATTCAATGTAAGCCTTCGCTTGTGAAAGTGCATAGAGGTAACCCGTGCATGCAGCTTGAATATCAACGGCTGCTGCGTTAACGGCTTTGAGCCGAGCTTGAATAAGGCACGCTGTGCTAGGGAAGACATAATCAGGGGTTAGCGAAGCGACCAAGATGAGATCAATGTCCTCAGGGGAAATTTTAGCTACTTCCATTGCTTGCAATGCCGCTGCATACCCCATATCAGAAGTAAACTCATCAGCCCGTGCAATGCGTCTCTCCTTCATTCCTGTGCGAGAAACGATCCACTCATCGGAAGTTTCGACCATCTTCTCAAGGTCTTGGTTGGACAAGACTTTCTCGGGAATATAACGGCCTGTACCTATAATACGCGCTTTTGAATTGGCTCTCATGAATACAAAAATTTAAAATGTAATTTATGACTAATTTTACCTCACATCGCATAAAAAAGAAAGCGTTATTTCTCTCCGTTAAGCAAGTTTTTGATTGAAAAATCAGATAAATCGGTGTTTGGAAATATTCTATTCTGCACTATTCTTATGAAAATACAAGATGGTAAAAAAATGCCTAAATACCCTACTGACCTCACTCAGCTCATCGCTTACTTCAAAAAATTACCAGGAGTGGGAACGAAAACCGCCGAACGCTTTGCTTTTCATCTACTTAACTGGCAAGAAGCGGAAATAAAAAATTTTTCTTCACTTCTTTTTCATTTAAAAGAAAAAATTACACAGTGTCCAGAGTGCCATTGCATCACCGACCAGCAAGGCTGCTTCTTTTGCCAATCTACGACAAGAGATTCCTCGCAACTTTGCATCGTTGCCTCAGCGCGAGACGTTTACTCCATCGATGAAACAGGGGCCTTTAGAGGACTCTATCATGTATTGGGAGGCCTTCTTTCTCCAATCGACGGAAGAACTCCCGACCATCTCAACCTTGAAAAACTTAAAAAAAGAGTTGAAGATCTTCAGGCAAAGGAAGTCATCATCGCCCTGGATTCCACTTTAGAAGGAGACACCACAGCCCTTTTTCTTAAAGAACAAATCCAATCTTGGGGCCTTCCCGTCTCAAGACTTGCCTTCGGAATCCCCATCGGTAGCTCGCTCGACTTTGTCGACGGCAGCACGCTTGCCAGAGCTCTCACAGGACGACAAAATTTTTGAAAATTTTCTGCGCGTAAGTTTGCAAATATTCCATTGGTTTCTATATACTTCACCAACTTGACTTTGAACGACCAAGTGGACAATCCAACATGAGCAAAAACTTTCTCGCGTGCCTTTCTCTTTTCGCCTTGACATGCTCCCCTATGCATACTCTCATGGCATCAACGCCTCCTTCAATTGAAGCATTCGAAGACAGAAAAATCGCCAATATTGACGTTCAAGCGGAAAATCTTCCTCCCAATGCCTCTTTTGATCCAAAAGCAGTCGTCTCTCGTTTAAGGACAAAAGTAGGCGACCCCTTTTCGCAAATGACTTTCGATAGCGACCTCAAAACCCTTTCTGAAGAATACGACCGGGTCGAGCCGCAAATTCGCGTGAACAACGGGGAAGTATACATCACACTGAAAATATGGCCCCGTCCGATGGTCCGCACGATTAAATGGTCGGGAAACAATCACATTAAGACAAAAGCGCTGCAAAAAGAACTGGGCATAAAACCTAAAACCTCTTTTAACCGCCAAGCCTTCAATAAGGCCTTTAATAAGGTCAAAGAGTTTTATGTCAAAAAAGGATACTTTGAGTCAGAGCTCCAATATGCTGTCATCCCCGATACAAAAACTAACGAAGTCGACATCCTTATCGAAGTGCATGAGGGCAGATCGGGAAAAATTGATGATATTGTCTTTAAAGGATTCACCAGCAAAGAGCGCAGCGAAATCCTCGGCATGATCTATACGAAGAAGTATAACCTCTTCACCAGCTGGCTCTCGGGGATGGGAAACTATCACGAAGAAGCTTTGGAGCAAGATAAACTCACTATCATCAACTACCTGCAAAATAAGGGGTATGCCGATGCAAAAATAGACATCCGCGTCAAAGAAGCAAAAACTGAAGGGAAAATCATCCTCGAGATCGATGCTGACCGCGGACCGGTCTTTCATTTTGGTAAAATCACATTCAAAGGCAACACCCTTTTCACCGACAAAGAGATCGACACCGTATTCGTTGCGCGTCCGGATGCTACGTATTCGCCAGAAAAATTGCGCCAATCGATGCAAGCGATCAAAGATCTCTACGGACGCAAAGGACATATCGACGCCAATGTGCAATATGAAACTCAGCTCGTTGAAGATAGGCCTGTTTACAACGTCCATTACTATATCCAAGAAGGCGAGGAGTATAAAATCGGATTGGTGCGCGTCTTTGGAAATGCCCAAACGCAGACACATGTCATCCTTCGCGAGTCCCTTCTTGTTCCAGGTGAAACATTTGACAGCGCTAAGTTAAAAGCGACCCAAATGCGCCTAGAGAACATGGGCTATTTCAAAAGCGTCAACGTGTATGCCGTGCGAACGGCAGATGACCAAGCGCTTGGACCAAACTACCGCGATGTCTACATCGAAGTGGAAGAAACGACAACAGGCAATGTCAATCTCTTCTTTGGATTCAGCAGCGCTGACAATCTATTCGGAGGCTTGGATCTTTCCGAGAGCAACTTCAATTATAAAGGGATTCCCAAAGTCTTTAAGGATGGACTCTCTTCCATGCGCGGCGGCGGCGAATACGCTCATGCTAGAGCAAGCCTTGGAGCAAAACAGAGAAGCTTCACCGTTTCTTGGCTGACTCCCTATTTCCGCGACACCCTATGGCGCGTAGGATTCGATGTGTCTGAAACACACAGTACACTCATCTCCAAAGACTACGACATCGACACATTCGGCTTTTCTCTCAATGCGGCTTATCCTCTCAACCACTATTGGACATTTGGAACGAAATACCGCTTCCGCAATTCTCAAATCAGCGTTCCTAAACATTCTTCGAAAGAAGAAAGAGAACAGGGCCACCATGAAGGGGTCATTTCAGGAATTGGATCATCGATCTCCTTCGACTCGACAGATAGCGCCATCAAACCTCATAACGGCTTCCGCTCTTCTCTTGAAGGTGAGGTTGTCGGCGTCTGGGGCGATTACAGCTATCTGCGCTTTGCTTATTTGAACACTTACTATTCCCAGCTCTGGCGGCATGGAATCATGAAGTACCGCTGGGATTTCCGCTTCATTGATCCATTTGCCAAAACAGGGCGCTGTAAAGATATCCCCTTAAGCGAACGCTTCTTTATCGGCGGACTCAATACTGTACGCGGCTATAAAGACTTTGATTTAGGGCCTCACTTCAGAAAAACCGGCGATCCTAAGGGAGGCACCTCTTCAACCGTTCTTTCCATTGAATATCTGCATGAAATCTTCCCCTTCTTGGATGGTTTCATCTTTGCAGATGCGGGCAGCGTCAACCTCAAGCGCTTCCATTTTTCAACCCTCTTCTGCACCGCAGGATTTGGTGCCAGAGTAGAAGTGATCAACCGCGTTCCCATCACGTTGGGGATGGGCTTCCCCATCAATCGCGCGGAAGGAAGCGAAGTGCGCAAATTCTTCTTCTCGATGGGAGGCCAGTTCTGAAATCATTAATCACCTTAACAAGGAGACCTCTGATGAAAAAACGTTTTATTTCTTCCCTTTTAATCGCGCTGGGTATGTCGACAGCAGCTTTTGCTGCTGATCCGGCACCCAATTTTGGCATCGTGAATTTTGGCACCTGCGTGAGCGAATCTCAGCTCGGCAAACAAGAGCAAGCGTCATTTGAATCGCTCAAAAAACAAATGGCCTCTCTTTTAGAAGACACAGAAAAACAACTGAATGATCTTTCCGCTAAGTTCAACGACCCCGAATATCTCGATGGCCTTTCCCCTGAAGCTGAAGATGAGCTTAAAATTAAATTCCGCACGCTCAACGAAGAACTCAGCCGCTATCAAAATCAATATTACCAAGTGATGAACCAAGCCAATATGCGCATCGTTCAGACTCTTGGAAATAGCATCCAAACCGCTTCTGAAAAAGTAGCAAAAGACAAAAAACTGTCTATGGTTGTCAACAAAGATGCCTGTTTCTATTACATTCCAGAAAGAGACGTCACACAGTTTGTGATCGTCGAAATGGACAAAAATTTTGCAGCTGAAGCTAAAAAACAAACAGCTAGCGCAGAAGAACCTAAAACTGAAACTAAAAAGTAACCTATGGAAACTAAGAAATTCACACTCACCGAGCTAGCAGAGCTCACAAAATCCACAGTCATTGGCCCTCCTGAATATTGCATTGGGGGCGTCGATGCCCTTGATCTTGCAGGCCCGGAAGATGCGTCCTTCTTAGCAAATCCACGTTACCGGTCTCTTTTGAAAGAGACAAAAGCCGGGGTTGTCTGTATCGATCGGCAAACAGAACCAGAAGTTGGTAAAAATTACCTCGTATCAGATGACCCTTCACGCGCTTTCCAAATGATTGTGGAAGCGATACTCATTACTCCTCACAATAAATCGGGTTTCACAGGTATCCATGAAACCGCCGTGATCCATCCCACAGCAAAAATTGGTGAAGGAGTCCAAATCGGCCCCCATGTCGTCATCGACCAAGGAGCTATCATTGGCGATCGAACGATCCTCTCCCCGTTTGTATCTATTGGATCTGGAGTTACTGTCGGCACAGATTGCCTCTTCCACCCCCATGTCACTGTCCGTGAAAGATGCACCATCGGCAATCGCGTCATTTTGCAGCCAGGAGCAGTTATTGGATCCTGTGGATTTGGCTTCACGACAGATGCAGCGGGCAAACATACAAAACTTGACCAGCTAGGAACTGTTATCATCGAAGATGACGTGGAAATTGGAGCAAATACCACAATCGACAGAGCGCGCTTTAAAACAACTGTCATTGGCCGCGGCACAATGATTGACAACCTAGTGCAAATTGGACACAACGTCCACATCGGGCTCAATAACATCATCGTCTCTCAAACAGGCATTGCCGGATCCGTAAAAACAGGCAGAAATAACGTCTTTGGCGGACAAGCAGGCGTTGTCGGCCATCTTGAGATCGCGGATTTCGTCATGGTCGCAACACGCGGCGGTGTTAGCAAATCCATTACAGAGCCTGGCAAATACGCCGGCGGCCCTGTGATGAACCTCGCAGATTACAACAGACAGCAAGTTCACCTGCGCAAAATCACCAACTACGTCAAACAAATCGAAAGCTTGGAAAAAAGGCTTAAAGAACTCGAAGAAGCTTTGCAAGCAAAGTAAAGAAATTATTTTACACAAAAATCGCCCTCTGTCATAGCTTTGAATAGATCCCTATGGAGATGGCGATGATCGAGTACTATTTCAAGACAGCCAAAGAGGACAATTTTCTTTCTTTGCCTACTCCTAAGGAAGGCTGCTGGATTCACATCGATGAAGCAACCAGCGGCGATCTCGATGAGATCTGTAAATTGACCGGCCTTGAAATGACCGATCTTCAAGACAGCCTCGATCGCTACGAAATTCCCCGCATCGAGAAAATCCAAAATCACATTCTGATCTTTGCACGCCATCCCATCGAACAAGATCTAGCCGTTGGACTCTACACATCAACATTCACAATGGTTTTAACGACCCACTATTTTATTACCATTTCCCCACTGAAAAATAACTTCATCCGCAACTTTGTATTAAAAAAAGGGAAATTCTCCACCCTCCAGCGATCTAAGCTCATGATTTATCTCTTCCTGTACATCACTCAAGACTTCACAGCAAACATTCGCAAGCTCAGACACAACGTTCTTACTCAAGAAAAAGAAATGGCAAGCGTCGAAAGCGACGATATTGCCACCTTGACACGCAACGAAGAAATTTTAAACCAATACATGACAGCATTGGAGCCAACGCGAGGCGTTCTGGAAGGAATCACAACAGGCAAATACATCAATTTACATGAAAAAGAAGCAGAGCAGCTAGATGACCTGATGAATGCCATCATTCAATCAGAAACTCTCTGCTCGATTGCTGTCAAAGCCATCCGCTCACTGCGCGATTCTTACAACATCCTTTTTACCAACAATCTGCACAAAACGATCAAACTGCTGACCTCGCTGACGATCATCTTCAACATCCCTACGATGATTGCCAGTATCTATGGGATGAATATCGAGCTGCCGCTGATGAAACATGCGCATGCTTTCGGATTTATTCTGACCTTCATTACAGTGCTTTCCATTATCGCCTTTGTCGTCTTCAGACGCAAAAAATGGCTCTAGAGAGGGAATTGCAAAACTCGCTTCGCGGCCAGCTTCTAAATTCTTAGGTTCGAGTCCAGCCCCTTCCTAAAAAACACAAATAATGGTTCTATTTAGTTTTAAACTTATTTAAGCCTATCCCCCATTGATCATTAGAGATCGAGTGGTCAAATTTAACCATTTGCATGAATTGTTCTGCTGTAAACGGACCTTTATCATACCACATACTATGTTCATGGTTTAAACTACCATCAGTATGTTGATATACAACACTGCGGGTTGCAACAATATTTTGAAACACCAACGAAGCTTTTTCGTGACTTAAAAGTAAACCTGCTAAGAATCCTGGAGCTTCTTCAAAAGTTGGGTCGAAGTGGCTCCCAAGCACATCAAAGTTAATGTAACTATGTTGACTTATTATTTTTGGGGAATTCGATACAGATATCATAGATACTCCAATCTTGTTAAAAAAATCAAATCTGCGCGAAAAATTGTAATAGATAAAGCAAATTTCTAGTATACCCAAAGTGAAATTTGCTTTTGAAGTTGTTTGGGTATAACAGTATTCAAACTATGTGAAAAACCTATAACAACAGAAGCGAAGGGTTTTCGAGAAATTTCTGAAGAGTTTTTAGAAACTTAGCCGCATCCGCACCGTCTAGGACGCGGTGGTCTGCAGAAAGTGTAAGTTTCATCGTTTTTCCGGGAACTACCTGTCCCTCTTTGACGACAGGACGGTCTTCAATCCCTCCAACAGCAAGAATTGCCGCTTGCGGCGGGTTGATGATCGCAAAGAACTCCGAGATGCCGTACATCCCTAGATTAGAAACCGTAAATGAGCCGCCGGTGTATTCTTCACGGGCAAGCTTGCCATCGCGGGCCTTTATGGCGAGCCTTTTCATTTCTGAGGAAAGTTGACCGAGATTTTTAAAGTCGGCATGACGGATGATGGGAGTGATTAAACCTACGGAAACACTAACAGCAACAGAGATGTCGATCGTCTTAAACCGAATAATCGACTGATTGACAGAATTGAATCCTGAATTCACTTGAGGATGTTCTCTTAAGGCCAAAGCAGAGGCGCGCAAAACCATATCGTTGTAAGATACCTTAAGATCCGCTGTAGACAATTCCTTGCGGAGGTTAATCATCGGCTCCGCATTGATCTCTTGTGTTGTGTAGAAATGGGGAATAAATGTCTTTGACTCTTGAAGGCGCGTCGCGATGATTTTGCGAATGGGCGTCAGAGGAACTTCTTCATACGTGCCAGGTGCAATCGTAGGCGCTTCTCTCCTGCCGAATGTCACAGTTCCAGCATGCTGACCTAGGTCGAGGTCTCGGCTCATAATGCGGCCATGAGGACCTGTTCCTTTGACAGTGGAAAGATCGATCTCTTTTTCTTTAGCCATTTTCTTCGCCAAAGGAGAGGCCAATATGTGGCCTTCTAAATCGCCTTGAGGTCCAGAGAAGGTATAATGTTCAACTGGAGGCTGTGGAATAAACGCAGGCTGCATCATCGCACCTGATGGAGGCGGTGGCGTAGCTGCTGGCGCTGCTTCTTTAGATGGTGCTTGTGCTGCTTGTACAGGCACGGGTTTAACTATCTCACCTTCGGGTTGATACCCTTCAATGCTCTCCTCTTTTTTCTCAGTGAAAATAGCTACAGCTTGATTGACAATTGCTGACTGCCCTTCTTGAATGAGAATCTTGCGCAAGAAGCCTTCATCTAAAGCGCTGTGCTCGACAGTGGCTTTATCTGTTGCCACTTCAAAGAGGACATCGCCTGCCTTGACATAATCGCCCTCTTTTTTACACCATTTTGCAATGGTCCCTTCTTCCATCGTTGGGGAGAGTTTCGGCATCGTAAGAGTAAACGGCATGGAAAGTCCTTTTAGGCTAAAACTTGTTCAATTGCAGCGATAATACGCTCTTTTGTCGGCATCGTTTCTTTTTCTAAAGCTTTGGAATAAGGCATCGGTGTCTCTCTTTGGCAAACGCGAACAAGCGGTGCATCGAGATAATCAAAACAATGCTCCATAATCTGGAATCCCACTTCTGCACAAATTCCAGAGAAAATATGACCTTCTTCCACAAGGACGCAAGCATGTGTCTTTTTGACCGATTCGGTAACTGTGGCGATATCGAGCGGCTTGACTGTCCTTAAATCAATCACCTCGACACTGATTCCCTTCTTCGCTAACTCTTCTGCAGCACTCCCGCATAGCTGAACCATGCGGCTGTGAGAAACAAGCGTCACATGAGTACCTGCACGCACCACTTTTGCTTTGCCAATAGGTACTAGGTATTCTTCTGTCGGAATCTCCATCTTATCGTTGTAAGAGAGTTCATTTTCAAGAAAAAGAACAGGATTGTTGTTGCGCACAGCCGATTTAAGCAGACCTTTTGCGTCGTAAGGGTTACTTGGAGCTAATATGATAAGACCCGGAAAATTGCCGTAGATAGCCTCAACGCAATGGGAATGCTGAGAAGAAACTTGAGCAGCTGCACCATTAGGCCCGCGAAATACGATGGGCACTTTAAAGCGATTGCCCGACATGTAGTACATTTTAATCGCATTAGAGATGAGCTGGTCAAAAGCGACAAACGAGAAGTTAAAGCTCATGAACTCTACAATCGGTCTGAGTCCGGTCATTGCAGCACCAATTCCAAGTCCCGCAAATCCCAGTTCCGCAATGGGTGTGTCGATCACACGAGTGGGGCCCCATTTGTCGAGCATTCCCTTGGTCACTTTGTAGGCGCCATTGTACTCAGCAACTTCTTCGCCCATAATAAAAACAGTTGGGTCGCGCTCCATCTCTTCATCAATCGCCTGTTTCAAGGCCTCGCGCATTGTCACTAATTGATTCGGCATAACTTCCTTAAATTGATTTATGGAGCAAAAACATCTTCTTCTAAGGTAATCGGATCGGGCCAAGGGCTTTCATCAGCAAATTTCAAAGCAGCTAAGACAATTTCTTTTTGCTCTTTGTCCATCGCATGGTATTGCTCTTCGGTCAAAAAGCCTGCATTTTCAAGCGTTTTGAACATAATGATGAGCGGGTCTCTGGCCATACACGTCTCCAGGTCCTCTTTGCTACGGTATAGAGCAGGATCGGAAATCGAGTGGCCTCGGAATCGCTCTGTGACGACTTCAATAAGAACAGGTCGGGAGTCTTTTTTCATCTCTTCAAACACGTGTTTGAAGCCCGCATAGCAATTGAAAAAGTCCATCCCGTCAAAAGTATAAGCCTTCATCCCGTAACCAGCTGCTTTACTCTCCGCAATAGGCTGAACACTGATGGCGCGGTCCACATGCGTTCCCATGCCCCATTCATTATTTTCAATGACGTAGATGCATGGCAGATTCCACAGTGCAGCTAAATTGAGCGATTCGTGAAAAGAGCCTTGAGCCACAGCGCCATCCCCTAAAAAACACACGGAGACATCGCAATTCTTACACTGATTTAGTTCGGGGACGCTCTTTTGATACTTGATCGTAAAAGCAGCGCCTGTGGCAATTGGGAGCTGACCGCCTACAATTCCAAAGCCGCCGAGAAGTCTTTCTGTAAAAAAGTGCATTGAGCCGCCGCGCCCCTGGGCATTCCCCGTTGCTCTGCCAAATAATTCAGCGAGCAATTCATTGGGAGTAGCACCGAGAAGAAGTGCTAAAGCATGGCAGCGATAAGTGGTCGTCCACCACTGATCTGTTCCAATGGAGCAAACGGCAGCAGTTTGAACCGCTTCCTGGCCGATGTAAGCGTGAAAAAATCCCCCGACTTTCCCTTGCAGGTAAGCCGCTTCTGCGCGTATTTCAAAGTTGCGGATCAGCAGCATTCTTTTCAGCTGCTCAAGGAGGGTTTCCTTGCCAAGTGCAGCGACCACCTTAGAGGCATCGCTATGGAAAAAATGATACTGTACTGAATTTTTTCTTTTCATTTTCCACTATTTAAGAAGTTAGACCTAAAATTAACCAAGCAATCGAATTAAATCAATCCCGACTCTACATAGGCATCGAGGGCCCGCTTTGTCTGGGGACAATAGTAGGGTTATTTGTCACTGGGATCGTTCTCAAATCGTCGTCGGAGTGGAGCTGGTAACAACCCGCCAAGGTTCCTGCTAATAAAGTTATCAAAATAAAAAGTGAGAATTTGGACATGGTAAACTCCCGGTCGTTAAAATTGACACAAGAATAGCAGCCTTTTGGAAAAAATGAAAAGCAAAATAGGATGCAGTTGAATTGAACCTTGAACCTATCCCGATCAGAATTTTCGGCGATTTTTATAATAACATATTGAAAATCAGCAACTTAAATAAAATCAAAAAAAATAACACTAACCTATCCCATTTACAATCAATAAGATGCGTTTTAGTAATAGTTTTTAGTTAACAAAAATATCGATAATATGTATAATTAAAAATATATAATACGCATAATGTATATTTAATTTTAAAACAATCAACAAGGAGAAATAATATGTCAATTTTAGTAAAGTCCATAAACGATGCTCAAGATATCTATGGCCGTGAAAACCGCCTAAATAGCGAAACGTTCAAAGATTTTAGCACGAGTAAGAACAAATGTGAAAAAGAGGGCAAATATCAGATTGTGAGAATGGGAGAAGAAAAGATTGAACATACCTTCAATTCGTTTTCATATAATTTGAAAGACCCTCGTTTTACTGAATCTGTGATAGAAAAGGCTATCGGCATATTTGGCGCCCTTGATGAGTCCGCTGCTAAAGCCTCTAAAGGAAAGCCATTTCGAATATATTTCGAAAATGAAAACATTTATCTTATATAATAGAGCATAGGCAAAAATGAGGGTGTTTAAGAATCTATCCCGATAAAGATTTTCGTCGATTTTCGGGATAGGTTCATGAGCAAAAAAGAGGGTGTTTAAAACACCCTCCAAGTCATATCACATGTCTAACTTGGAAAGGTACTCTTTCAAAGGAACACACCCTTCCCTCTTCAATCTCTCGAATTCCTCAAGAAAGCTAGAGGCAAGCTCTGCGCTTTCCAAAATCACAACATTTTCTCGATTCGAAAGACTCGCTTGAAAGGTGAAATTACAGGAACCTGTCCACACTTGGGTATCTCCCAAAACACAAAATTTATCATGCATCAATGAGGGGCGTTGTTTTACATTTTTTCCATTTTTGTTGCGCTTGTACTTCTCTGCAGGGCTCCAAACATAAATGGGAAGGTCCGTAGACTCCAGTTTTCGGACGAGGGATCGATTTTTGACTGAAAAGGGATCTACGATCACTTGCACGTCTACTCCCCTGCCGTGCGCCTCAATGAGAGCTCGCGCAATTCCTGAATGCATCAACGCATAGATAGCTACTTTGATGCTCCTGTTTTCCTTTTCGATCATCGAGATCAATTGATCGGCCACACCTGCTTCTGGAGAAAAGAGCACTTGGTAATTCACAATGGGCTCTTTGGCATAGGAAGGAAGAGCTGTTATAAAAGTGATTACACAAATCACAGTAAGCAGACAGCACACAACGCGCTTCATAACATTCCTCAAAAAATTTTAGACAAGAGGCTAGCATCAATAAACATTCATTTCTATTAGAAAAAAGTCAGCCGTGTTAGGATTTGAAATCGAAGGGAGAATTTATGGCAAAACGACTGCGACCTATTTACTACGACACGGAAACTACAGGTGTTCGCAATGATAAAGATAAAATCATCGAACTTGCCGCTTTTGATCCCATCGATAACCGCACCTTCTGCCGCCTGATCAATCCAGGCTGTCCCATTCCTCCTGAAGCCTCTGCGATCCATCACATCACAGATGCCATGGTTGCAGATGCACCTTCGTTTAGAACCATTGCCGAAGAATTTATGGCATTTTGTCCTGAAGGAACCGTATTGATCGCTCACAACAACGATGCTTTTGACAAGCTGTTCTTAGAGCAGGAGTTTAAACGCGCAGATCTTGCATTTCCCGACTATCGCTTCATTGATACGTTGAAATGGTCTCGCAAATACCGCTCCGATCTGCCGCGTCACACTCTGCAGTCCCTAAGAGAAGTGTATGGATTTCCTGCGAATCAAGCCCACCGCGCGCTTGACGACGTGATCGTGCTGCATCAGGTCTTTTCTGTCATGATCGATGATCTCTCCATGGAAACGGTCATGGAACTACTCGCTCGTCCGCAGGTTCTTTCTAAGATGCCATTTGGTAAACATCAGGGTAAAATGCTCGCCGATGTTCCCAAAGACTACGTCGCATGGCTCGCATCCAGCGGTGCGTTCGATAAGGCAGAAAATCAAGAGCTCAAAGATAATTTCCAAAAGCTTGGGCTTTTACCGTAATTGACACAAATCGCCTAGAATTACACAATCTCTCTTCCTTAATCTAAAAAAGAGAGACAAAATGGCTATTCAATCTGCTTCTACTTCAATTTCCACTCCTATTTATTCAGTTTCAAACTTTGCCATCGATAACTTTGAAAAGTCTCAAAAATGCGCTGTAATGATCTCCGACGATCTTACAGATGCATTCCTACTTGCTCCGTGCGGTCATAGCATCAGTAAAGTGGCGCGCGAGGAAATGTACAAAGGGGGAAACAACGTCCATTGCCCCCTTTGTCAAACACGCGTAATAGAGTGCTACCCAAATCACACATTGAATTCCATTGTCAGCCAATCTGTTCAAATGAAATTAGTCGATGTCCTTAGAACCGTCTCAGATGGACAGAAAGAGCAGTCTATCCCCTTTCCAGGAACGCAGGCTCGTTTTGTGCACGCCTCTGGAGATTGGGAAGTTCTGGACAGCGGCACAGATCTTGCTAGGGAAATGGAGTTTCATAGCATTACAAGGGGATCCCTCTTTGAAAGATTTGTCGTCTTGGGATGGAAAACTGGTGAGGTCGCTTTAACTCTGAAGTTTTTAGGCAAAGACAAGACAATCTCTTATTTAAACGACTGTGGAGTGCAAGCACCAACTTTAGGGAGTAAAGGCTACTCGAATCACTCCTATCGATCCAATTCCCTCGACACAAAAGCACTCTTTGAAGTGATTGCCAAACATAATGATATCCCCAAGCACAAATTTGCTCTCATTCGAGATCTTGTTTTTGTTGCGGACTGGAAGACAGTAACTCCGCTCAAATGGGACGAAAAGTCTATTTTAGAAAGAGAATACTCCCATCTTAGAACAGAACCCTATTTTTCAATTTTTCCAGGCAAAAAAGCAGAGTTTGCACTCTCTTCTGATCATTGGGAAATTCCTCTGAATGGGATCAAGAAATTGGAGCTAACAAGCACTTCCGAGGCCTCTCTTTTTCAAAAGTTAGTTTTTTTGGGATACGAATCAGGCTCAATCGGTATTCTCATTACGTTTAAAGGTAAAGACGAGACCATCTTTTATTTAAATCGCTGCGGAATGGACGTGCCCACCAAAAACAGCTTTAATGCTGGCGTTCGTTACTCAGATCATTGCTATCTGGCAATTGGAGATAAGTCAGAATTATTATTCAAGATTCTTACCAAGAACAATAATTTTCCAGAAAAAGAATTGCAATTCGTTCGCAAGCTCGTTACTAATCATGAATGGAAAGAGCGCTCCTACTCATTTGAAGTTGAAAAGAAACCGCTCATAACAAATTCAGTTCAAGATGATATTCCTCCACCGCCTCTTGGAGGAGCAGATTTTATGCTGACTGGGGGAAATTGGGAAATTTTCGACAGTGAAACAGATGTTGTGAGAAAATTAGAATTTACAAGCGTTTCACTCGACTGCCTATTTAGAAAGATGGATATCTTAGGATTTAGGGATGGAAGAGTAGCCATCTCGATTAAATTTGTTTTCAAGGGTTCGGCTTTCAAATACTTAAATCAATGTGGGATGAACATCTGCATAGATGAAGACTTGGACTACCACACAAAAGAGCTCAATGCCCATTGCTATCAATCCACACCTGAAAACACACAGTTACTTTTCCAAATCATTGCGCGGCACAACGTCATTCCAGAAGAGCAACTCTCTCTTATTAGTGAACTAGTTGTCACTGGCGACTGGAGAAAAGTCACTCCGGTTGAAGATGGGGAAAATCCTCTAAAAAAACGCAAAGTATAGACCTACTACACAGGAGCAGGTTCAGAAGTTTTATCTTCCAACTTCTCTTCCTGCTGGATAAAAGTGTCATAATGGTAAAGGGCTTCCCACATGCGGCGGAATGGGTCGCATGTTTTGAGGAGCTCGTCGCGATTGCCCTCTGCGATTTTCACACCATGATCGAGATAGATGATCTTATCTGCATGCTCTATCGTAGAAAGGCGGTGGGCGATCAAGATTTGGGTCACTTCGCCATGAAGATTAGTGATCGCTTTCTTAATGTGCAATTCGCTCAGAGAATCGAGAGCTGATGTAGCCTCGTCGAAAATCAGAACGGAAGATTCTTTTACAAGAGCGCGCGCAATCGCAAGGCGCTGTTGCTGGCCCCCGGAGAGATTCTGGCCTGCTTCTGCAAGCATGGAATCGTATTTTTGCGGAAGGCGCTGGATAAACTCTTCTGCATGGGCGCGTTTAGCGGCATTTTCAACTCTTTGACGAGAAAAATTTCTGCCGAATGCGATATTCGCTGCGACTGTGTCGAAGAAGAGGAATGGTTTTTGGGATACAAAAGCAATCTGCTCGCGGATCGATTTTTGCGTGTAGGCAGCTAGCGGTTTGCCATCGATGCGGATCTCCCCTTTCTGCACTTCAAAAAGGCGCGGGATCAATTGAACGATCGTAGATTTTCCGGCTCCTGTAGGGCCGACAATAGCAACAGTCTCGCCTTTGCTGACCGTGAAGCTGACGTCTTTA
Source organism: Chlamydiota bacterium (assembly GCA_023269355.1). GTDB lineage: Bacteria > Chlamydiota > Chlamydiia > Chlamydiales > Rhabdochlamydiaceae > CAJCIW01. The sequence continues at coordinate 20,610 of JAHFTO010000023.1, forward strand.
AGAACCCACTCATCTCCGTAACGGAACCAAACATTTTCAAATTCGATCTTATCTTTGAACCCTTGAAGCTCAATCGCATTTTCTCGATCTTCAATATCTGGTTTTAAGTGGAGAACATCGAACATACGCTCTGCAGCGACAACTCCGCGCTGAATATTGGCATTCTCGTCGGCAAATTTCTTTACAGGTTCGTAGACCAGCTGCAAAAGTCCGCAAAAGACGATTAGCTGGGATAGGCTCATACCGATCGTATACAGACCAAAGAGAACAACGCATGCGAGGCAGAGTGTTGTGATGGCGTGTAGAATAGGTCTAGTAAGAAGGCCGTATTTGGCAGTTTTGCCTTCTAGAACAGCCATGCGATCGTTCTGCTCTTTATATTTTTTGAGAGAGAACGCCTCCATAGCAAAAATTTTTACAGTTTGGATCCCTGCGAGAAAATCGATCAAGACATTGGCAAAGCGCTCTTGGTTAGATTGGAGCTGTCTAGAAACGCGCTTAACCCTTCTTGCCAGAAAAACAATCGGCAATACGATGAGAGGCACTCCGATGAAAATTACTATAGAGAGCTGCCAAGACAGGTAGACGCACATCGAAAGGCAAGTGACGATAGTGAAGGGGGTCTGGAGATAGTTTGTGAGCCATGAGTTGATTGAAACCGCAATCTGCCCTGCATCTCCCACAATGCGGGAGGAGAGGCTGCCGATATTGTGTTTTTGATAAAAGCTCATGGGCAGAGACTGGATATGTTCAAAATATTGCTGACGCAGGTCTCTGCTGACACGAATAGAAAGAAGCTGGGTTGTGTATCTGCTAGCAAAGAGCCAGATGGCTTTAAAAACCGCAACGCATAGGAGGATGATGACGAGCGCTTTGATGTTGTTGGTAAATTTAAAATGGGTACTGAACTCTTTGATGAGCCAATTGAGGGGGTTCGTTTCTTTGGCTGCCATGTAGGTAGCGGCTTGCTGCTTAGTGATGACACCTGTCCCTGTTGTATCAATCTCATGCCATTGTGACTCGACAGCCTGCAAGGAGACATGATCAGAAGAAGTATTGTGCGCCTGTTCGGTTGAGAAAAGGGCAAAGAAATCTGCTCCATTATTGGACAAGACGCCAAGAGCAAACATTTCCATTTGGCTAGCTACTGTTAAACACAGAAGCGTCACAAAGGTTACAATTAACAAAGAAAGATGCTGGCGGCTGCGCAACGCGGCCTTAAGAAGTAATCTCATGAGTAATCCCTACAAACGAAAGGGCCATCTACTGGACTTTCAAGATTGCCTTAAAAGAACAAGGATACCCGTTTTCAATCAGATTACGCTATTGGAGGGTTCTCTTCTATGGAAAACTTGCCGATGCGACGATATTTTTGATAGCGTTGTTCGATCAAGGAATCGGGGTCGACATTTTTTAAAATATTCCATTGATCAAGAACGTATTTTTTCACATTGGCATAAACGGCGGCTGGATCTTGATGGGCTCCTCCCATCGGCTCATCGATCATGCCATCGACGATATCTAGTTTCATCAATTCTTCGACGTGCATTTTAAGAGTCTGAGCAGCGAGCTCCTTCTTGCCGCTATCTCGCCACAGGATCGATGCGCAGCCTTCCGGAGAAATCACAGAATAGTAGGAATTTTCTAACATGGCAACAACATCGCCAACTCCGATACCGATGGCTCCTCCTGAACACCCTTCTCCGATAAGGACAACAATGACAGGGGTAGGAAGGCGCGACATTTCCCAAATATTATTCGCGATCGCCCATCCTTGTCCGCGCTCTTCTGCAGAAAGGCCGGGGTGCGCACCTGGGGTGTCGACTAAAGAGAGGACAGGAATTTTGAATTTGGCAGCAAGCCGCATGCAGCGCATCGCCTTGCGATATCCTTCCGGGTGCATCATGCCAAAATTACGCTCGAGACGAGTCGTGGTGTCATACCCTTTTTCCTGGGCGATCACCATGAACTTTTGGCCACCAATTTTAGCAAGTCCGCAGACAACAGCGCGGTCATCGCGAAAAAGGCGGTCCCCATAGAGCTCAGTAAATTCTTCACAGATATTGCGGATATAATCCATAGACTTGGGGCGCTGAGGATGACGGCAAATGGCGACTCGATCCCAAGGAGAAAGCTCGTCATAAACCTTTTTCTTCAACTCTTGAAGCTTAGCCTCGAGTTTATCGATCTCTTCATCTGTCCAGAGCGAATTACCTTTGTTCTGCTCTTTCAGCTGGGAGATGGTTTTCTCGTATTCTATAATTTGCTTCTCATGTGCAAGCATATGCATCCTTACAATTACCGTGACGGAGCGGCGACTTCCACTCCCGGGAGTTTAGCTTCGTGAAAATCTTTAACTATCTCAATGAACGCTGGCTTTGTTAAAACAATCGAAAACAACTCTTCCATATCCTCTGAACTCAGACGGATGCAACCATCGCTCTCGTAGCTGCCTATCACATTGCGGTTTTCGACAAGTTTGCCAGAGCTGTCAGCTACCCAAGGAGCTCCCTGTAGCCCGTAGCCTTTGGCAGGAGCAGATGTCCTTTCCACTGCCTGGTCAAAAGGAATCCATCGCGTCCCAAAAACTCGGATCATTTCCACGCTTTGGTCGTGATAAAACCCCATCATGCCAGGCTGGTAAATGGCAACGCGGCTGCCCAGGCTGTAACGTCCAAGCGGAGTTGCTGTACCGGAGGGTTTAGACTCATCGATACGTCCTAAACCTACGGAATATGTTTTTAATAAAACACGTTCATGCGTGTCCATGTCGACGTAGTAAAAAGCCATTTTGCTGCGAGAAACATCGACAAGGAGGTAAAAATGGATTTTTTTGTCTTTGCGAAAAACGTTAAATTTACTGCCTTCAGAGACCTTTTGAGAAAAGTAGTCCGGCTTGTTATTCAAACTGCGTGCGATGAAGTGGCGTGAAGTATTGTAATGGATGGCATAGTCTGAAATCCATGCAGGGCGCCCCTTTAGCCACGGCACGCTGCTAGAATATTGGACGGTCTCCACAATGGGCAATTTGGTAGAGCTCGTAGAAAACAATTGAAAAATGCGATCGATATTAGGCAAGTCTTCTTTGAGGGCCTGTGGAGTAGAGAGATTTCGAGGCGAGATGGGAGCAGCTACAGGTTTTGTTTGGACAGGTAGAGGAATGACGGGAACGTCGGGGGCCGCCTGTAAAGGAGCCTCCACTGGAGCAGATTGCTTGCTGCTTTTTTTAACCACAGCTGCAATGCCTATGATCGAAAAAAGGGAAACCGCGCTAATCAAAAACCACTTAGGTGCTGACAAACTGATACTCCTCTCCACTTTCCAGAAAAATAAATAATAATTATCTACAAAACTGGAATAAAATCAAGAATTAAAAACAAAGATCGATACCAACAGAAGTTATACCGATATTGAATTTTTTTTATTAAGGCAGGAGCAAGAGAGGCTCTAAGAACCCCTCTTGTCAAACAAAAATAATCTCAACTAGCGAGGAGTACCAGCTGCTGGTTTTTTCCCTTTTTCAAAAATTTTGCGCATCTTTTTGCCAGGAGTAAATTTGACAGCGAGGCGTGCAGGGATGACGATAGGGACCCCAGCATTCTTCGGATTTCTACCAATTTTCTGTTTTCTCTCTACAACCTCGAATACGCCAAAATCGCGGAACTCAAGACGGTCTCCTTTAGAGAGATAGTCTGTCATCGCATCCAAAAAAGATTGTATCACATTGCGCACATCGTTGGGATGGACCCCTCTATTTTGGGAAATCACTTGGATCAGTTTCTTTTTAGTGATTGTCGCCATATTTTTTGACTCCTTGCTTTTAAGATAGTCTTTGCACCCAATTTCTCTTTCAGAGACAGCAAAGTCAAGGCCATGCTTTGACTGCTTTGCCTCAAGGATGAGGAAAGGGACCACTATTCTTTTACTTGCTCATTGTTGTATCGCGTTGATTTTCAGGCAAGTTGTTTTTACAAAAAAAAATACAAAGCCCAAATTTTTTGAAATTCAGAGGTCGTTTGACCTACGAAAGAACCGGTTTTGATATCTCAGGGCGATTTCTTAACGACTTTAACGAGCATTTTTTTCTTCTTACCGGAGCCAAAAAGAAGAAACTCCCCGCCAATAAGTGAATCTTCAGGCAATCGGAAATTGACATCGCTGATCTTCTGATTGTTAAAATAGGCTCCGGAATTCTCAATCAATCGCACCGCCTCGCCTTTGCTTGACAAGAGTCCGATTTTAACTGAAACATCAACAAACTTTTGTCCTAAAACTTCGGAAGAAGGAAGCTCAATGCTTGGCATATCCTTGGCGATTTCGCGCAATGTCTCTGCATCAAGCGCTGCATCTGTACCGGGTGCTGCCCCTTCTGTTACTTTTAAGGCCTTGGCAAGTCCTTCTTCTCCATGAATCAAGCGGGTCAATTCTTCTGCTAGGCGTTTTTGCGCTGTGTTGGGAATATAGTTGCTTCCTTGCATACTGACTTCATACTCACGGATCTCTTCTAAATCCATGAATGTAAGCACGCGCATCATCTTAGACACATCGGCATCAGGGATGCGGACAAAGTATTGATAAAATTCATAAGGGGAACAGCGGTCAGCTGCCAGCCAAATCGCGCCTGATTCCGACTTTCCGAATTTTTTTCCATCACTGCGAGTGAGCAGTGGAAAGGTTAAGCCGTATACCGGCCCGCTCTTTAGTTTGCGGACCAGATCCACACCTTCTGTGATATTTCCCCACTGATCGCTGCCACCTATTTGTAAGGACACACCATGCTCGGTATGGAGGTGGTAAAAATCATAGGATTGGAGCAATTGGTAGGTGAACTCAGTAAAGCTAATCCCCTCTTCCGAATTGAGCCTGCTTTTTACACTCTCTTTAGAGAGCATATTACCCAACCTAAAATGCTTGCCGACATCTCTTAGAAAATCAATCAATTGAATGCTGGAAAACCACTCATCGTTATTTAAGACAATGGGACGCGCTTTGCTGTGGAAAAAGTCTAAAACTGCCTCAAAATGACGGCGAATTCTCGTCACATTGTAAGTAATCGTTGAGGCATCGAGCAGAGGACGCTCCACGCTCTTACCAGAAGGATCACCGATCCTCCCCGTCGCTCCCCCTAGAATTACCACAGGGGTATGTCCAAATTTCTGGAACCATTTTAAAATAATGATGCCAACGAGGTTACCGATGTGCAAGCTATCCGCTGTCGGGTCAAAGCCGCAGTAAACTTTGATGGGCTTTTCTACAAGCTTGATCAATTCTTCGCTAGTGATCGCGTCGACAAGCCCGCGCTCTTTTAAACACTCAATAATATTGGACATAGATTTTCACAAAATTAATTAAGAGACTATATTAGACGAGATTGGTTCGTTCGTCAAGGCTATAGGTAGCCGAAGAAAAAAGGTTGCTTCTTAAAATACGATACACAACGGCTTCAGTCGTTTTATACGCAGCAGGGAGAAGTACCACAGCGCCAGCAGCCAATAAAATCATTCCTCCCCCAAAGTCACGGTTATGGTCAGGGCATGTATCTTTTGGACAGAACGCCAGATTGATTAATTCAACCAACGTCCCAGCCCCCATCAGCCCAAAGCCACCAATGGCAGAAACCAGCGTGCAGTTATCACGATTTATTTCGGGGTTATTTGTAACTGAACTCATTTTCGTCTCCTTTTGCAAAAAAGTTTAATTCTATAAATGATTAAATTTCAACAAAAAGCAGACTACAGACCAATTCTTTTCAAAGGAAATAAATTATTGAAGACTTCGTTGATACTTTCAACTACCGCTAGGCTCTTTAGAAATAAGCCCTTTCAGCTTAGAAAGTCGCATCTGATCCCCGCTCTCTGAAGTTGTTTGGACCTCTGTTTTGAGCTGATCTGCCAGTTGGCTGACGCGCATGCTGAGCCCTGCAGCATTTTGATTTTCGTCGAATAGGGAGATGCTCTTATTTTTCAAGGCAACGCGGCTGGAGGCATGGCGCGAAATCCATCTTTGAATCTCGATCGCTTTTCTCTCTAAGGCTTGTGGAGTCACTTTTTTATCCAGTGCTTCAAGTTGTCGCTTGAGCTTTTCTCTTGCTCTGCGAGTCTTTTCACTTTCTTCTGCAATGCCTTTTTTCTTATCTGATACGCTCATTCCCTGGCTCCTATGAGACTATCCCCTTTGCGCATTCTATTTTTGTAAAAAATTAAGTTCAATGGAAATATGAAAAGGGAAAAAATAGACACTAAAACGGATTGAATAGATCGATGAATTCGCACTGCAGCTGAAACCGTTTTTGCAATTCAGCCATCAGAGCAAGAATCCCTATCCTTTCTGTAGAATAGTGACCAAGAGCAAAGAAATTGATCTTGCGCTCATGTGCAATATCCCATACAGGTTCATCGAAACTACCTGTGATGTAACAATCAACTCCGCAATCTGCTGCCTGATCAATATTGCGATGAGCGCCTCCTGAAATGATGGCAGCGCTACTCACTTCTTTTTTTCCACCAAGTGCAGAATGCGCAGCATGACCATAATAGGCTTCCAACTTTTTGCAAAAGGCATCTACGCTCATCTTTGGGATTTTGCCTTTAACCCCGATGAAAGTCTTTCCTAGCTCGCCGAAAGGTTGCAGATCTTCCATGCCTAAATCAAGCGCCGCTTTCCAGTTATTGCCGACTTGACGATGAGCATCTAAAGGAAGATGGTAGGCTAAGAGGGAAACGCCATTTTTGAGCAATTGCTCTAATTTTTCTCGTTTTGTCCCCACAACCACATAGGGGTCTTTGTTCCAAAATATCCCGTGATGAACAATCAAGACATCCGCCTTCCTTTTCACCGCTTCTTCAATCACAGCTAAGCTTGCAGAGACCGCAAAACACAGGCGCCCCACTTCTTGTTTGCCTTCGACTTGGATGCCGTTAGGACAAAAATCAGAAAACTCCTGCGGCGAAAGAAGATTCTGGAGGAATAGAGAAAGATCTTGTAATGTAATCATCATTTTTCAAAGATTCAACTTGAACAGATTATAGCGACTTTCCTCTCTTATGTCTATAGAAGCCATTAAAAAAGCAGTCGGATACAAAGCAGCAGAATTCGTACAAAGTGGGATGAACGTAGGTCTTGGGACCGGCAGCACTGCTTTCTATTTCATTGAAAGATTGACCCTACGTTGCAAAGAGGGTCTAAAAATCCATGCAGTTGCAAGCTCTGAAAAATCTTTGCGCCAGGCAAAAGAGGGAGGCATTCCCTTGCTCGATATTGATCAAATCACTTCTTTGGACTTAACCGTTGATGGCGCCGATGAAATCGATCCTCAAAAAAGAATGATCAAAGGAGGCGGGGGCGCGCTTATCCGCGAAAAAATTCTAGCGAGCATGAGCCGGGAAATGATCGTCATCGTGGATGAGACAAAACTTGTTCCAGCGCTGGGCAAAAACAAACTTCCTGTCGAGATTCTTTCATTTGCCAAAAACGCAACGCTTCATCGCATTGCCAAAGCCGGATTCCAAGGAGAATTTCGCAAAAATACGGATGGTAGTCTTTATATTACCGACAACCAGAATCTCATCGTCGACATCCATTTTAAGAGTTTGAGAGAAAAGCCAGAAGAAGATCACGAGGAGCTAAGAAGCATCCCCGGCGTTGTCGATACGGGATTTTTCTTTGATCTTGCCGGAAGAGTAGTCGTCGGATTTAAAGACGGCCAAGTCGTTATTAAGCCCTAGGAAGTATGCAATGGATACAGAACTTATTCCAATCACCTTCAACAAGATCATGCAGTCCCGTTCCTACACAGTCATCATTTTAGGGACAGAAGAAAAGCGATTCGCGATTTATACAGACCCCTCTGTCGGACGCAATATCCAACAATACCTCACCGACGAGAATAAACCGCGTCCCTTCACTCACGATCTCATCAGCGCCATTTTTCGCGGTTTAGATATCAAACCCGTTCAGATTGTAATTACAGATATTGAAGATACGATCTACTTTGCCCACCTCTATCTTGAACAGCAAGTGGGCGATCAAAAAATTGTCCTTGAAATCGACGCGCGACCCAGCGACTGCATTACACTCGCAGTCCGCGATAAAATCCCCGTCTTCTGTCGAAAAGACATCTTTGAAAAAGCCGTCGCGGTCGAAGAATAGGAACCTATCCCGATAAAGATTTTCGTCGATTTTCGGGATTATTTTGGCCAATTTCTGATTCTTTTGCTGGGGATTATATTAACTGCGTATATTATCCCCAGCGAAAGAATCAGAAATTGGCTCAAAAGAACCCGAAAATCGACTGAAACTTTTTATCGGGATAGGTTCAGAGCTTTTTCAATATTTAATATTGAATTTGTTTTTCGCAAGATTGAGAAGCGACTTCACAGCATGCTCCGCATCCTCTCCTTCCGCAACAACATGAATTTTTGCCCCTCTTGTTGCAGAAAGCATCAGAATTCCAAGCAGGGATTTGGCATTGACAGTGTATTCTTGGTAAGTCAATGTCACCTGCGCCTTAAAACTAGTCGCACATTTAACTAGTTCAGTAGAAGGGCGCGTATGCAGGCCCTTCTCATTCATCACAACAAAAGAGTCTTTGTATTTCTTGCTCATCGTCCAACGAAAAAATGGTTGAAAATAATATCATCAAGATGAAATACTTCTCTTCCCCATTTTTCGGCAACACATTTCTTAAAGATTAACGCAGAAGCCCGTCTAACTCTGTCACCAGTTCATTAAAATGGCGCATCGCTGCTTCCACAGGCTCTGATGTGCGCATGTCAACACCCGCTAACCCTAAAACATCGATCGGGTATTTGCTCGATCCAGCAGAAAGGAATGCAAGATACGCATCGCGTGCACTATCTCCGCCGCTTGTGACTTTGTCGACAAGCGCATGTGCAGCACTGATCCCTGTCGCATACTGATAGACATAGAAGTTATAATAGAAATGGGGGATGCGGGCCCATTCGATGTCCGCTTCTTCATCGACATGAACATCTGGACCGAAATATTCTTCGTTCAGTTTGCGGTACTCTGCTTTGAGAAGAGCAGGAGTTAAAGGAATCCCCTCTTCTGCAAACTTGTGCATTTTCAACTCGAATTCCGCGAACATTGTTTGTCTAAGCAGTGTGGCACGCATATCATCCAACTTCTGATTAATCAGGAATGCCTTTTGCTCTTTTGTTTTGACCTGAGTCAGTAGATAGCGCAGCAAGAGTTCCTCGTGGAAAGTAGACGCTACCTCCGCCACAAAGATCGAATACTGAGAATAGTGGAAAGGCTGATTTTTACGGCTCAAAAAGGAGTGCATGCTGTGGCCAGCTTCATGCGAAAGCGTCATGACATCGTTAAATGTTCCATGATAGTTCATCAGAATATAGGGCATGCTATCAAAACATCCACTCGAATATGCTCCCGACCGCTTGCGCGCATTTTCATAACGGTCGACCCAACGATCTTGTGATAGACCCTGACTCAAGGCGCTCTGATAATCTTTGCCCAAAACCGCCACCGACTCCACAATGATTTTGACAGCATCGTCGTAAGACATCCCCATCTCCACTTGTCTAACTAAGGGCACGTGCAGGTCAAAAAGATGCAGCTTATCCAGCCCCATCGCCTCTTTACGCAAATGCATATACCTATGAAGGGCTGGCAAATGCGCCCTTACTGCTTGAATCAAAGAAGAGTACACTTTGACATCGATCTGATTGGGAAATAAAGCAGCTTCCACACAGGAGCCATATTTTCTAGCGCGCATTTCAAGCAAATGTCTTTGGATCTGTCCACTTAAAAGCTCGCACAACGTATTTTCATAGGCGAAAAAGCTCCGATGCAAGTTTTTGAACGCAGATTCTCGCAAAGTGCGATCTTTGTCGCGCAAATAAAGCAAGTACTTACCATGAGTTAGCTCGCGGCTGTTGCCCTTGCCATCGACTGCAGGCTGAAATTTTAAATCGGCATTGTTGAAAGCCCCAAAAGCTTGGCTCGCCGTCTCTAGCGCCTTTCCCGCCATAGCCATAAGCTCTTCCTCAGACGCCTCTAATGTATGCGCCTTCATACGCACAATCTTTTCAAGATAGAAGGCATATTCCTTTAATAAGGGAGACTGAAGAATTCCCTGCAGCTGCTCTTCCGAAAGCCGAAGCAGCTCTGGTTCCATCCACGCTGTCTCCTGCCTAAAGGCATACAGCAATGTGACGATGCGCGAATGTGCTTTCTTGGCAATTTCCTCTGCGACATCTTCGTCGTGGCGTAAGTGCGCATAAGTATAAAGTTTAGAAAGACGGCGTTCGACCTCACAGCAAAACTCGATTAATTTTTTCATCTCCTCATGGCTATCTTTCCAGTTCTTACGAAAGAGTTCCAGCTCAGGCCAACGGGTAGAGCTCGACTCCCTTCCCCATTTTGCCACATCTTCTTCCCACTGCGTCCATGAAGGGTACAACGCTTCCACATTCCAATGAAATTCTTTACCAATTTCATTGCGTTCTTGTGTCTTGTCCGCAGGCATTTCTGTTGTCGCTGTGATAGCCATAGGTTGCTCCTTATGTAAAACTTAGAGTATGCGCAATTATTGTTAATGGGGAAACCAAAATATTTCTTTGTCAGCGGTTAGCACTCAGGCGATCAATTTGCTAATTCCTATTGTCAAAAAATGCCACACATGCTTATACTATAGCCTAAGTCAAATCCAAAAAGGAGATCTAAAAGATGGCTCAGCAAACCACTAAAAAACTGACACTCAAGCCTCTTGGCAATCGAGTTCTCGTTCAACGCATGGAGCAGGAAGAAACCTTAAAAGGCGGTATCATTCTCCCCGATACTGCAAAGAAAAAACAAGAAACTGCAAAAGTTGTCGCTATTGGATCCGGCACAACTACCGATGAGGGCAAACTCATTCCTATTCCTGTCCAAGTCGGCGAGACGATCCTTATGGATAAATATTCCGGCCAGGAAGTGACGATCGACGACGAAGAATTCGTCATCCTGCGCGCAGACGACATCATCGCAATTATCACTTAAAAAGCTATAGGAGTATATCAATATGGCAGCAAAGAATATCAAATTTAGAGAAGACGCACGTCAAAAGATCCTCAAAGGGGTGCAAACGCTCGCTTCTGCAGTGAAGGTCACTTTGGGACCTAAAGGCCGCAATGTCGTCATCGACAAGTCCTATGGCTCCCCTCAAATCACTAAAGACGGCGTGACTGTCGCAAAAGAAATTGAGCTGGAAGACAAGCACGAGAATATGGGCGCTCAAATGGTCAAAGAAGTCGCAAACAAAACTGCTGACAAAGCAGGCGACGGAACGACGACAGCAACAGTTCTTGCTGAAGCCATCTACAGCGAAGGCCTCCGCAACGTCACAGCGGGCGCAAACCCCATGGAAATCAAGCGCGGCATCGAAAAAGCCGTTAAAGAAATTACTGCCGAGTTAAAAAAACTCAGCAAGCCGATCCAAGACCGCAAAGAGATCACGCAAGTTGCTACGATCTCTGCCAACGGAGATACCGAAATCGGCGAAATCATTGCCAAAGCAATGGAGAAAGTCGGCAAAGACGGAACAATCACTGTCGAAGAAGCAAAAGGCTTTGAAACAACACTCGACGTCGTCGAAGGAATGAACTTTGACCGCGGCTACGTCTCTGCTTACTTCATGACAAATACAGAAACACAAGAGTGCATCCTCGAAGATGCTTTCGTTCTTCTCTATGACAAGAAAATTTCTACTGTTAAAGAATTCTTGCCCATTCTCCAAGCTGTTGCAGAAACAGGACGTCCTCTGCTCATCATCGCGGAAGATGTCGATGGCGAAGCGTTAGCAACTCTCGTTGTCAACCGCCTGCGCGCTGGCCTCAAAGTATGCGCTGTCAAAGCTCCAGGCTTTGGCGACCGTCGTAAAGCCATCCTGCAAGACATCGCTGTTCTCATCGGTGGAGAACTCATCAGCGAAGAAGTCGGCCTCAAACTTGAGAACGTCACTGTCGATATGCTCGGAAAAGTCAAAAAAGCTGTCATCGGCAAAGAAGACACCACGCTCGTCGAAGGTGCCGGCGATAAGAAAGCAATTGCAGACCGCATCGCTCTCATCCGCCGCCAGATCGAAGAATCTACTTCCGACTACGACCGCGAAAAACTCCAAGAGCGCCTAGCAAAACTCGCTGGCGGTGTTGGAATCATCCGCGTCGGAGCTGCAACCGAAATGGAAATGAAAGAGATCAAAGACCGCGTCGACGATGCCGTCCACGCCACAAAAGCTGCCGTCGAAGAAGGAATCGTTCCTGGCGGAGGCGTCGCTTTCATCCGCTGCATCCCAGCCCTTGAAAAACTCGCAGCTTCACTTTCTGGAGATGAAAAAGTCGGCGTTGAGATCATTATGAAAGCCATCAGCTGGCCGATTCGTCAAATCTCTCACAATGCGGGCAAAGAAGGCTCTATCGTCGTTCAAAAAGTTGCCTCCATGGCCACTTATGAAGGATGGGATGCCCTCCATGATCGCTACGGCAACATGCTCGAAATGGGAATCGTCGACCCCACAAAGGTCGCACGCCTTTCCATCGAGCTTGCTGCATCGATTGCTGCGCTCCTTCTCACCACAGAAGCGATTATTACGGAAGAGAAGGAAGAAAAGCCTTCTAATCCAGCAATGGCAGGCGCTGATTACTAATTCTTAGTAAGAAAGCACGTATGCAAAAGGCGCTCTAAAAGAGCGCCTTTTTTACGGTCTTGATTCAAACTATTATTTTTAATACATTGAAATTAATCATCAAAAATTGGTTAAAAACATGAAAGCGTTCCTCTCCACCGTTATCGGTCTCATCGTTGTCGCCATCTTGGCAGCAGTCGTCGTCGGCTTCATCTTTTGGTCACGGCTTCCCGATATGGTCGCAGGCAACCTTTCTAAAAAATTAAAAGTCGCCGTTTCTATCGACAGCTTTGGACTCAGCTGGGGCAAACTCGATGCAAAAAACATCCAGATCGGCAATCCTCCAGGTTCTATCCTAGCTAAAGCATTTTCTTGCGATGAAGTGGATGTTCTTGCCCCATTTACCAACTATGCAAAACAAAACATCGTTATCGATGAGATCGATCTGCAAAACGTCTATTTAGGTCTAGAATTCGACAACCCCTCTGCCGCAACTGGTAACTGGTCAACAATCATGAAAAACCTGCAACAATCCACTGGCACAACTTCGGGACAAAGCAGAAAAGAGAGAAAAAGCAAAAAAAAGCAGGAAGAGCAACCCTCTTCTTCTAAATCCAATCGCACCGTACTTATTCATCGCGTTGTCTTAACAAATATAGATGTGGATGTCGTCTATCGTCAAGATGGAGGCAAAGTAAAAAGACTTCCCCGCATCCCTCGCATGGAACTCACCGAGATCAGCAGCGAGGGAGGATTCCCCATGGATCAGGTTATGAATTCAGTACTGGGTGAAATGCTCAAACAAGTCTTCATCAAGGAAAACCTCAAGAACATGATGCAAGACTTGATGAACACCCCAAGCCCTGTTCAACAGTACTTGGCTCCCTTCAAGGGTCTCTTTAACGTTTTACCTCAAGGAATCGAGGAACATGCTGTCAATGATTAATAATACCCGCCGGAAACGTACAGCGACTCCCCTGTGATCCAGGAAGAATCTTCCGATGCTAAAAAGACAGCAGCCTGAGCGACATCTTTGGGCTGTCCATAGCCAGGAGCTAGGCATGTGAGCTTCTGGAGTTCTGCAAGAGCTTTTTCATCCTCCAAAAAGCCCGTGGCACGAATACCTTCTGTTTCAATTAAACCCGGATTAATGGAATTCACCCGAATTCTGCGAGGACCTAGTTCTCTGGCAAGAGAACGCGTAAAAGCATCAACAGCACCTTTTGATGCGCAATAAAGAGACATATTGGCCTCCCCTGAAGAAGTGCTTACGACAGAGCTGATATTAATGATATTTCCCCCATTTGTCCCAAAACGCTTAACAGCTTCTTGCGATGCCAATAGAAGTCCAAGGACATTGAGGTCAAACATTGCGTAGTAATTTTCTGGGGTAAGTTCTTCGATGGGAGAGATCGTGTAAAAGCCGGCATTGTTGACGAGAATATCGAGTTTTCCAAACAACTTGTGTGTTTCTGCAAAGAGCCTTTGGATTTCTTTCGGCTTAGACATATCCGCTTGTACAGCTGCAGCCTTGCCTCCTGCTTGCTTGATTTGTCCCACAACGCGCTCTGCGCCTTCTTTGCTCGATGAGTAATTGACCACAACAGTCGCACCTTCTGCAGCAAAATGCAGCGCAATGGATGCTCCAATTCCTTTGGATGCACCCGTAACAATAACGACTTTACCTGCGAGTTTTTGAGACATGCCATTCTCCCTTGTTTTATTCGTCAATAATACAAGGGAAAAACTTTATTCTTCCAGAAATACAATCACTTAGGAGTCCTGATGCGATCTGGCCCGTGGATCAGCTTTTTTAGATACGGGATCAGAATAAAGCTCAAAATCGCAAGAGCTAAAGCTAAAGAACCGTAAATAAAAAAGGCCTTATCGTAAATCGCAAGTGAGGCGGTAGTCGATGTATTCGCCGGTACAGAAGCCAACGTCGCAAGACCTCCCCCGATGGCAAATGCCGCAGCTTGCGTTAAAAACCATACACCCATCATCAGGCCCACAAGGTGTTTTGGGCTGAGCACTGTGATCATCGAAAGCCCAATGGGAGATAAAAGTAGCTCGCCAATCGTCTGCAGCAGATAACTGCCCGCCAGCCAGTTGGAAGAGGTTTCTCCATTTTGTCCAAAATACATCCCACCAAATCCTAAAAAGAAAAAGCCAAGCGCCATAAAAAGCACCCCAAAAGAAAACTTCGTGGGTGTCGATGGATTGCTTTTCTTTCTATCGAGATAAATCCACAAACGGCTCAAAATCGGGCTGAATAAAACGATGAAGAACGGGTTGAAGAACTGCGTAAACTCCGCATCGATTGTAATGCCTAAAAATTGCTGATGCATGTTGCGATCGGCATAGAGCATCAGCGAAGTGAACGTCTGATTGTAAATCGCCCAAAAACCCACGGAGATCAGAATCAAGATCAAACAGGCGATCATCTTATTGCGCTGAGAGCGTTTTTCTTTCATCAAAAAGTAAATGACTATGAGCAAAATAATCACCGAAGCAATGGCTAACAGCAAGTCTGTCTCTACAGGAAAATGAAATAAAAATAGCATCGCTGCGATAGAGCCGATCACACCTAGCCAAAACAAGGAATAAAATGTCAGCTTCTCTTTAGGGTAGTGTAAAGGGCTCATTGCCGGCATCGCTCCACTGGAGCGAAGACGCGATTTTCCCATGATAAATGTCACAAGTCCAATCGCCATCCCAAAAGCTGCTGCTAAAAATCCGGTATGCCAACCATATTTGCTCACAAGATAGCCCGTAAATAGCGGCGGCAGCAGAGAGCCAATATTGATCCCCATGTAAAATAGCGTGAACCCCCCATCGCGTCTTGGGTCACCCGGACGATACAAATCCCCCACGATGCTGGAAACATTCGGCTTGAAGAGGCCATTGGCCACAATGATCACGCTTAATCCTAGAAAGAAGAAACGCGTTCCCGGAATCGCTGTGAGCAAATAACCGATCGTAAGCAGCGCTCCACCAATGATAATTGCGCGCTGAAATCCCAAATACCTGTCTGCAAGATATCCTCCCAGTACCGGAGTCAAATAGAGCATCGAGCTAAACGCACCATAAAGCAAGTAAGCCTTATCGTCGCTTAGCAAGAGCGCTTTTGTCATGTAGAGAATGATGATGGTCTGCAACGTGTAAAAGCCAAACCGCTCCCACAGCTCTGTGAAGAATAATAAATATAAGCCGCGCGGCTGCTTGTTCTGGGACATGACTACCTCTGATCGGATTGGAAATGTAAGAGGGTGTCGAAGAATTAAGGCTTCGTCGATTTTCGGGATTATTTTGGCCTATTTTCGATCCAAAATCGGGGGGTAATATACGAAGTTTATATAACCCCCCGATTTTGGATCGAAAATAGGCTCAAAAGAACCCAAAAATCTACAGAAGCTTAATTTTTCAACACCCTCTAAGATTCTATAACTTGTTCCCGGAATTTTGCGCAAAAATTATTTTTTGACGGGTTGCAGGTTGACATGAATGTAATTTCTATTGTAAAAACGGCGTCCAAAAATAATAAACTACAGGGATTATTAAAATGACATACGAAATAACGCGATATGAACAAACACCACAATACAACAATTTACTTTGGAATTCGTGGTGTTATTTAAAATTCCATCCATTATTTTCTGAAGAAATTAAAAAAAAGATGGCTCGCATCGAAAAACAAATCCTAAAACCTCTCCTAAAAGATATCGATTGTGAGACCAGAATTACTACTCGACAAAGAGAAGCCATGCTAAAAATACATAATAAAGTCCAGCTATTGTTCGATCGATTATCCTTTGAATGCGGAACAGAATCTGTTTTTGCTTCCATCATCCCCATCAATAAAGAAGCCTATGATCACCTAGTAGAAGAGTGGAAAAAAGATGCTGTTTTAGTTTTTTGGAACAAAATCAAAAAACAAGGGGGAAAAAACACACCTGATTGGACTGACCCATCAAAAATTAGAGTCGGTCTAGCCGCTACTGAAACTCTGCCCCTGGCAATCGAGATGGCAAAGCTGAATCTTGCAGTGCCCTTTTTTGTGCGCTCAATAACAAAGCTCGATCTTTCTGGAACTAAACTCAAAGTCATTCCTTCGGAGCTTGCCTCCTGCATTCAACTGAAAAAGCTCAACCTTAGTCACAACCAGATATCAATCATCTCAGACTCTTTTTCTAAGCTGGATGAATTACGTTCGCTTTCGCTTAAAGACAATTACATTTTCTGGATTTCAGCACGTTTTGGGGATTTTACAAAACTGCAAAGCCTCAATTTAAGAGACAACCAAATCAAAGAACTCTCCTCTTCTTGCGGCAAATTGACCCAGCTCAAAACTCTATCCCTTGCCAAAAACCAGCTTAAAAAAATCCCCGACTCTATAGGCGATTTGCACAAGCTCACCTTTCTGGATCTAAGCCGCAACCGTTTCC
>JAHFTO010000077.1 GCA_023269355.1 Chlamydiota bacterium
ACGAGGAAGCATGAGGCATCGTCGAAAGCGGCGAGAGCTTTGCAGACTTGGAGAGAAAGATCCACTTGAGAATTACATGACAGGATAGCCGTCAATAAAAAAATTTGGGAAACTCAAGTGGTATACACAAAAAATCTTCGCATAGCATTGGGACACGAAAAACTAAAGAAATACCACTTTTGGATATCCATGAACTGGGTGCAGGCAAGCTTTCAGCCCTATTTGGTAGACATGCTTCTCGTGATCTTTTCGATGCTCATCAACTACTCACGAAATGTTCTTTAGATACCGAGCAACTACGACTTGCGTGTCTCGTGTATGGAGCCATGGGGTCAAAAGATTGGCGACAGATACTAGGTGATGAAATTCACTTCAATGAAAGAGAGCTTAAAGATCAGCTCATTCCTGTGCTTAGAAAACGTGCATTTCGCAATGACGATTGGCTAGGCTGGACAAATCAATTGCTAGTAGATTGTAAGTAAGCGTCTAACAAAGACAGGGCATCGGGAGGGTCAAATGCTTTGTGTCTGACTTTTTTTACGAGCAAGAAGCCACTGATCTGGCAGGAGTTCTTCGAGTTTTTGCGCATTATGACTCATGAGTCTGCGGAACACATCTTCTAGATATTCACGGGGGTTAACCCCCAACCCTCGGCATGTCTGAACAAGCGAAAGCAAAATCGCTCCAGCATCGCCCCCGTTTTCGCTTCCAAAAAAAAGCCAGTTCTTTCTTCCTATGGCGAGAGGGCGGATAGCTCTCTCGGCAACATTGTTGTCTAACCTTGCAAAAGGGTGCTTTGTATAGTTTTTTAAATAAGGAATCAAACCACAAAAATACCCGAGTGCCTCGCGAAATTTTGATTTTGGTAACAACTTCCCGTCTGTGAGACGGGTTTTGATCTTTTCAATCAACTCATCAATGATGGGGCTCTCTTTTTCCTGGCGTATACGCAATCGTTCTTCTGGAGATCTAACCCAGGCTACTTTTTCTAACATGAAGAGATACCTAATCTTTCGTAAAACCCAGTCTCGGAATGGAGGATCTCCGGATTCAGCGTCGAAAAATTTTCTTCGAACATGTGACCAACACGGGCACCAGGTAATGACTTTTTTTTCAGCGAGTCTTTGATAGGCAGCATATTTATCTGAGTGCAAAACCCCTCGATACCCCTGAAGAATCTCAATCACATTGTCGTGGCAACGGTTTGTGCGAAAATCGTAGATCCGATAAGGAGGGCTGGTAGAATCACCTCCGACAACCACCCACATATAGCCTGTTGCACACTTATCTTTTGCTTGTAATTTGACAGGGCTCTCATCGATGAAAATATTTTCGCTTGCAAGGACCTTCCCAACCATTACTTTGTAAAGCAGTTTGAGCGTCATGGCGCAGCGAATGACCCATTGAGAGAGCAATTTACGGCTAATCCCGACTCCTTGACGTCCCATAGACTCAGCGATGCGATATAATGGCATGTGATCGGCGAACTTTTGCGTAATGATCTCGGCTAAAACGCTATCGTCAGCTTGACATCTGGGCAGGATACTATCAGGCAATAATGCCGTGAGAACACCCTCTTCTGGTTTTTGAGGATGAGCATACTTAGGACGGACGATCTCTTTAATGTAATAACTGCCCGGTTCGTGAGCTAGTTTGTGTGAAATTTCCTCGCCGATTTTGACGAGGAGCACTCCTGTTTCTTTGCAAACCTTCTCTTCTTCAGGAATGTCCAGAAAGGTTGTTCTTACGGGGAGGTCTGGATCTAGGGTGATCGCATCTTGCCCGTTGCGCGTAGGTTTGCGACGTTGGTGCGCCGGAACCTCTTGCATTTCTTCCTTGTTTTTCAAGGGTTGCGCATCGAAGCCATCGAATTGAAGTTGATCACCATTGAGGTCTGAAATGATGCGCTCTGATTTTTTGCCAAAGAGTTGACGTTTGAACCAATCGAGCTGTTGCATGAGGTAATGATTTTGGTTGCGTAAATCAAGATTCTCAACTTGCAAAAGTTGAACCGTGCTTTGGAGCTGATTCTCATCTGAGATTTGCGCTGTTTTCATAGACAAAATGATACCAAAAAGCATCTCAAATTAAAAGAGAAAAATCGTCAAAAAACACTCTATTTTTCATAGAGAAAATCGCGAATTTAAGCGCTTTGGAATGATTCCTTCAAAGAGCATCAAAAATTCTCGACGTAATAACGATGAAGTTTTCTCTTTTTGTGCGGCAAAGCTTCCCTTTTCCAATCGCTTGTAAAAAATCACAAATCCATCTCCATCCCAATAGAGCACTTTCATGTGGTCTTTGCGACGACTGAGGAAGATGAACAACGCCCCTGATAAAAGTTCCCCTGGGAACATTTGTTCTACAACAGCACTGAGACCTTCGAAGCTTTTGCGCATATTCATGGAGATCTGACACAGAAAAAGACGAGCATTAGCAGGAAGCGTTAGCATGACACCCCCTTAAGCACTTGAAGACATTGAGCTAGCACCATAGCGTCAAAGCGCTTTTCGAGAATAATTCGCACCTCTTTGTACTCAATAGATACTCCAGTGGTTCCTAAAGGAGCAGTCAGCTCTTGGAAAGAAGAGCGTTTTAGAGTTTTCTCAGCTGGGTGGAGCTTATCTTTCCAATATAGAAACGAGTTGTAATCGACTTGTTGTTCGCGGCACCAGCGCGACATTGTTTGGCCGCTTTCTTTTTGCAAGAGAACTCTCTCTTGCCAATCGATTCTTTTTTCTTCGGAGATTGGTTGTGGCATAGGACCTCTTTGGTTTTAAAGACTCAAAGATGTCATTTCCTTGGAATTGAAAAAAGATGGCTACGCTAGACGCTTACGAGGTGGGGTGTCTTTAAGAGATCCTTTTGATGGCCGTAAAGGGGCTGGACCTGCTCTTTAAATATTTTCCGCACCACGTTCCACTGCTCTGGGTCTCGGAGAACTGGCTTGAAC
>JAHFTO010000024.1 GCA_023269355.1 Chlamydiota bacterium
ATATTAGAGATTCAGAGGATGACTCTTGGACTTCCTGTTTGATGGTTTTATCAGTAATGCGCAAACGGTCTTCTTCGGTTCTATCGATCGTGATCTCACAGTCAAAATCTTGGCCGAGAAGTTGGATGGTTGTTTCATCATCGAGAAAATCGTTCAAAGTCAAGATAACGCCTTTCATAAAAAGCTTAGCGATCAATTGCGACGCTTTCAATTTCATCTCAGCTGCGAGGTCTTTGATCATAATGGGAATGCGGACGCTCAATGTTTTTGGACGAATGATCTCTTCTTGTTGAACGGGGCGCATTTTATGCTGTGGACGGCGCTTTCTCCAGGTTTGTTCATCCTGCTGGTCCCTCAAGCCTTGGCGGTCTCTAACGTCAAAAGAACGCTCTTGCATTTTTTTGCCAGGGGAGGGCTTTTGCTCTCTAAATTCTTTGACGGGAGGTTTTTTATATTCCTCTTTTCTTTCTCCTCCTTTTTCTTCACGTGGGGGAAGAGGTCTTCGCGTATCAGGTCGAAATCCGCCTGGTTGCCCAGGAGAGTGAGGGCGTGGTGCTCCATAAGGTTCTCTGCGTGGAGGATAAGGGGGGCGCGCTGCACCAGGAGTATATCCACTTCCCGGTCTGCGAAAATGAGGTGCTGCTCCAGATCCATCTGCTTGTCTGGGGGGATATCCGCTGCCAGGTGTTCTAGGTGGATATCCGCCTTGTGTACGTGGAGGGTAACCGCCACTCTGACTTCGAGGAGGATAACCACTGCCTTGTGTACGTGGAGGGTAACCGCCGCTGCCCTGGCTTCGAGGAGGATAACCACTGCCTTGTTGCCGAGGAGGATAGCCGCCTCCTTGTTGTCGAGGTGGATAACCGCTGCTTTGGCTTCGAGGTGGATAACCGCCGCCGCCTTGCTGTCTAGGAGGATATTCGCGCGGTTCGCGAGATTGGTAAGAGCTGTAGCCTTGCGAAGGAGCAGGTTTAGGAGGCAGAGGCTGTTCTTTGGGGGCAAAGGAGGACTTAGGAGAAACCTCTTCTGCTTTTGGTTCCACTTCTGGTGGCAATTTAGGTTGTGCAGCAGCAGGAGGGGGTGCGATTTCTTTGGGTGTTTCCGCAACGGGAGCTGCAGGTTGTGAAGGAGCGACTTCCTCTACAGGAAGGGCTTTTTTTGCTTCCGTTTTTTCAGGTTCCCCTGCTTCTGCTGGCTTTTTTTTGGCCGCAGGTTTTTTCACCTTGCCGAGATTAAGGGCTTCAGCAAGTTGGGTGTTTTTAATGTTGATCTTTAAAT
The DNA here is from genome assembly GCA_023269355.1 of Chlamydiota bacterium. Classification (GTDB taxonomy): domain Bacteria; phylum Chlamydiota; class Chlamydiia; order Chlamydiales; family Rhabdochlamydiaceae; genus CAJCIW01. The sequence goes on from JAHFTO010000024.1 coordinate 1,279, forward strand.
TTTTGGCCAACGCTTAAGTCCTCTTTTTACGAATGTGTTCCAATATTTTGTCAGCCATTTCTATACTGATCTCAGGTATTTTTGCCAGTTCTTCCGTTGTTGCGTTCAATACTTTGCGCGGGGTGTCAAATCCAGCGCTGAGCAAGCTTCCGAGGATTAGACGGCCTTCAGCGCCTGTGCTAATATCTTCGCTCATCAGTTTTTCATCGAGGGAAAGATCATCGATTTGCGCCAGTTGAGCGCGTTCTATATTCATCGCAGCTTGGTACTGACTCATTTTTTGTACTTGAAGTTCGACGCCAGCAAGCTCGCCATTCAAGCGGGCATTCATTCCTCGTTTGCCAAGCGCTGCTGGATAATCTTCATCGTTCACTATGATATTGATGATCGATTTATCTTCACTGATGAACATCTTCTTGATTTCAAGAGGATGCATCGCATTTTGCAGGAGAGTTGCTGAATCTTCTGAATACGGGATGATGTCGATTTTTTCGTTGTTGAGTTCGCGGATGATGTTTTTGACGCGGTTGCCCCGAATTCCAACGCAAGCTCCAACAGGGTCTATTTTTGGATCTTGTGAGCGGACGGCAACTTTTGTTCGGTAGCCTGCATCTCGCACAATTTTTTCAATGGTAATTGTTCCATCATTGATTTCAGGAACTTCCTGAATGAACAATTGCTCGACGAACTGAGGGTGGCTTCGAGATAAAATAACTTCTGCTCCGCCGCCTTCTGTATCTCTCACTTCGAGCAAGAGTGCTTGAACTCTTTCGCCTACATTGTATTTTTCTGTTTTTGGGTAGAAGCGGTCGGGCATGATTGCTTCTACTTTGCCGAGGTCGACGATCAGAGTAGCTCCTCTGACGACCCGTTTTACCGTGCCGGAGATGATCTCGTTAATGCGGTGGCGGTACTCTTCGTAGATCACATCTCTTTCTGCACTGCGCAGCTTTTGCGCAATGACTTGTCTTGCCGTTTGCGCTGCAATTCTGCCAAAGTCTTGCGGGGTCACTGCGATATCGATCCATTGACTGAGTTCGCAAGTGGGGTTTAGAACGCGAGCATCCTCTAAAGAGATTTCTTCATCGGGAATAGTCACTTTATCGACGACTTCTTTTTGTGCAATGACGTCGATATTTCCTGTCTTAGGGTTAACATGAACGGAAACATTCAGTAATCCTTTCACACTCTTGCGAGCGGCTGCGCGAAGTGACTCTTCGACTGCAGCGATTATTATGTCCCGTTTGATACCCTTTTCTCTTTCGAGGTATTCAAAGATGGCTACTAGATCTTTATTCATCTCGTCCTTTTTACAGTTATTTTGACATTATTGCAAAAAATTAAGACCGGTTTGCGGGCTCTAAACTTGACCCGCAAAACGGCTGGGAAGATTGTTACTCTTTAGTCTCTGTGTCGTCCGATTTATTCTGTTCTTCCTTTTCTTCATCGTCCGATTTCTTTTGTTTCTTTTTCTTCGCTGGCGATTTTGTAGTGCCTACGACAATGTCGTCATGGTTGATCTTGTTCTTGTCGATGAGGTACTCCTTAATCGAGAGCGCAATTTTTTTGTGCTCTGGATCAAGTTTAATGACCTTCGCAGTGACTTCTTCACCTTTATTGACGACGTCTTCCACTTTGCCAAAAGGTTGATCGGACAGTTCTGTTACGTGTACAAGTGCTTCGATCCCATTAGGAAGTTCTACGAAGGCACCGAATGCTGTGATTTTTGAAACGATTCCTTTAACGAGTGTTCCTACAGGCATTGTTTTCTCGATGCTTTCCCAAGGATTGAGCCCGAGTTGTTTCACGCCGAGTGTAATTTTTTTGCTCTCTTTGTCTACAGAAAGAACGACGGCTTCTACTTTATCGCCCTTTTTCAGAACTTCTGAAGGGTGGGAGACTTTTTTGATCCAGCTGAGGTCAGAGATGTGAATCAGCCCATCGATTCCTGGCTCTAGTTCGACGAAGGCTCCGTAGTTGGTCAAGTTGCGGATCTCAGCAGTGACACTGCTTCCAATGGGGTATTTCTTTTCTACTTCGTCCCATGGATTTTTTTCAGTCTGCTTCAGTCCCAGAGAAATTTTTCCTTCTTCTTTTTGTACAGAGAGAACGATCGCTTCGACTTCGTCGCCTTTATTCACGATTTCACTTGGATCTGTCACATTTTTCACCCATGACATTTCGGAGACGTGGATAAGGCCTTCGATGCCAGGCTCGATTTCAATGAATGCGCCATAAGGAACAAGATTGACGATTTTACCTTTGATTCGTGTGCCAGGGGGATAGCGTCTTTCGATCTCTTCCCAAGGGTTGGATTCTTTCTGTTTCATCCCCAGTGCGACTCTTCCTTTCTCTTTGTCCACGTGGAGGATCATCACTTCTAGTTCTTGACCGAGACCGACCATTTCGGAAGGATGTTTGATGCGCTTCCATGTCATATCCGTGATATGGAGCAACCCGTCAATGCCGTCTAGGTCGAGGAAGACGCCGAAGTCCGTAATATTCTTGACCACACCTTTGCGGATATCGCCTTCAATGATGTTCTCAAGTAACTCGGCTTTGCGGGATATTCTTTCTTCTTCAAGCAGCTCGCGTCTTGAAACGACGATGTTCTTGCGTTCCGTGTTAATTTTGAGGATTTTAAAGTCGTAAGACTGACCGATGAATTCATCGAGGTTCTTAATACGCTTATTGTCGATTTGTGAGCCGGGGAGGAATGCTTCCATTCCGATATCGACCATCAGGCCGCCTTTGACCTTGCGGATGACTTTACCTCGAACGATGGAGCCTTCTTTGCAGTGATTGACGATATATTCCCATTGTCTTTGTCTGCGCGCTTTATCTCGAGAGAGGACGATCTGACCGTCTTCGCCTTCTGTTTGGTCGAGATAGACTTCGACTTCATTGCCTAATGATAGTTCAGATAACTCAGGGAATTCATTGACAGGCACTAAGCCTTCTGATTTTAAGCCCACATCCACAACGGCAAAATCTTTAGTAATTTCAACGATCCGACCTTTAAGGATTTGTCCAGAACTCATCAGAGCGACAGAGCCTTCGCCAGCTGCCTCCTCTTTTGAGTTGAGTAAGTTCATGAATTGTTTAGCGTCTTCTTCTTGAAATGTGACATCGTCGATGATGTTACTTTCATTCCAATTGTTTTGTTGTTGTTTGGACATGTTAAAGGTTTCTCCTCAGTTTCTAATGAAGAAGACAGGATATCAAAAGTTTCGTAATAAAAGCAAGCCTTGCTCTTATTTTCAAAGCGAGTTAGAATTTTGTTTATGGCGAATAAGGATATCATTGTTTTGAAATTCGGAGGCGCTTCTGTCGCTTCGATTGAGCATTTCTCTAAAATCGCTGAAATAATACTAAAAAAAAGTGTTAACAATCGCGTTGTCGTCGTTGTTAGCGCAATGGGGGACACAACAGATCAACTTCTGTCGCTTGCTAGAAGCGTCCATCCCAATCCTCCGCCACGCGAGCAGGACATGTTGATCAGTGTGGGGGAGCGGATTAGTGTTGCCTTGCTAGCAATGGCTTTGGATCTTTTAAAAAAGGAGGCGATTAGCTTTACAGGGAGCCAGTCCGGGATTATCACCTCTTCAGCGCACTCCATGGCCTATATTCTTGACGTGAGGCCGCAGCGAATCTTAAAGGCTTTGGATGCGGGTAAAATCGCCATCGTTGCGGGTTTTCAAGGGGTGAGTAAAGAGGGAGAAATCACAACTCTTGGTCGAGGGGGGTCGGACACGACTGCGGTTGCACTAGGAGTTGCTCTTGGAGCCTTAAAAGTAGAGTTTTACAAAGACGTCGAAGGGGTCTATTCGGAGGACCCTAAAATAAATCCACATGCATCCCTTTATCCGGAGCTATCTTATGAAGAGGCTATTCAGATTGTGGAGTCAGGCGCCAAGGTGTTGCATTCCAGGTGTATTAAACTGGCATCAAAAAATAACTTGCCTCTACATGTCCTTTCCTTTTACGATCCTGATTTGCTCTCATATGCAGGGACCCTGATCGGTCCCCGTTGTAGAGACAAGGGAGGACCTTATGTTTTCGAAGGAAGCGAAGGATAGCTTTAGAATTTCCACGGTCTTCGATCACGACAAGGAAAGTCCGCATAGCATTCTTTACAGTAGTTCGATCCGAAATACCTTATCGCGACTTTTGCCTTCCCATTTTTTTCTGTTTGATGAGGTTTCTGATTCCTTAATAGATGAATTTTCCAGGGTTTTGCCAATCGTGAAATGGGTGGAATGGGGGGATCTAGGGCTTCAGGTCTCTATTCATCTTTTATGTCCTCATCGGGTGAATGGGGTGAAATTTTTTTATGAAATGGTGAGCCGCTGGCTTATGCCAGGAAGGCGTCAAAATATTTCTTCATTTTTTGCGACGGACTTTAAACTTCCTGAATTTACCGATGAGTTATTTACCATCTGTGAGATTGTGATCTCACTGAGCAATCAGGCTGAGCTCGCAAGTGTGCGGCATCAAATGCCTATCATTGAAAGCGAAATACGTATGGGGCTTCTTTCCGTCTACCACGCCAACCGTGTTTTAGAGATTAAAGGGTTATCTGCGGATGAAAAAACGTGTCTGATTCAAGAAAGAATTGCTTCATTGCTAGAGAGGCGGCCAAAGGATTTTGGCCATGATATTTTTGCCCAAATGCAGCATTTTCTCGTGATGTGCAGAGAAGAGTTCAAAGCGGTTCGAGAATATCGACAAATGAGCCGAATCATCTATGTTTTTTACTTATTTCGCAAAGCATTGAAAAAGGAAATGGAGAAGAGTCCGGGGCATCGTTTCGTGCATCTTAAGGTGAGCAAGGGTTATCTTCATCACGCCTTTGGACTGAAAAAGGTCTTAGGCATTTTTGCTGCATTGAACTTTCATGGAGACAATGAATTGTTTGAGGAGCGCCATTTTGCAGCCGTGATCCACGGGCATTTTCCTCATCTTGCGGTCGTGGAAGACTCCTTTTTCTTTCGCACGTCAAAAGAAGAAGGAATCCAGTTGCTTTATATCGAAGTAGAAAAAGCAGATGGTACAGAACTTTCTCTCGCAGAGACTAAAGCGATTAAAGAACAGCTTCCTGGAGAGATTAGAAGCGGCATTGAAAAATTGACACGGCCATTGTTCATGCCTAGAAATGAAGAAGAGGTGATGCGCAATATCATTACCCTGTCTTCTCAGTTAAAATGGATCCGCGATCTGCCGCAAGTGATTATTAATTTTGAATCTGAGATAGAATCAGAGCTCTTATTTACTGTCATATGCGTCAGAATTCTTAATCCTTATGACTTAAGTATTCAGGAATTATTTGAGAAAGAGGGGTCATTTTTAAAGTTTGTTCCTGATCGCATAAGACAGCTTGGGCTTTTGCGCAAGAAGTATCCTAAGGAAGGGACGGTGTTTCGCCTTAAAGTGTCAGTACACCATTTCTTACGACCTGATCATTCCGTAGATCTTTTTAAAGCCAGACAAGCGATTGTGCATGAGCTGCAGCGGGTTTTGGGGGAGTTTAGGGATTACAACGGAGGGATGATCTCCAAGCAGCATGAGCTCTTTGTCGCATTGAAGGAGTTGTTTGCATCTATGGACAAAAACGAAGAGCTTCTTTTGGAAAATTTTTTTCACTCCATTTTCCCTATTGAATATCGAAGCGTATTCAATCCTCAGCTGCTTAAAAATCTTTTTTCTCTACTATTGGAGGCTGTCCAAAAAACTGAAGGGGGAATCCCTGAAAGTTCAGTCTATCAAAAGAGCTGTCCCGAGGGATGCTACCTTTTGATTGCCCATGATGATTCTTTTTTGAAAGATCAAGTGATGGAAGAGGTTAAAAACTGTCAAATTCCTTCTTCGCAGCTGCTCATGATGGACCTTGAGCATTTGGGAACCTCCTATTTGGGGTACATCTATTTAGAGGAAAGGGAAGAGCTGCGCCAGCAGTTTTTAGTTATCCCTATGAGGCAGTCGACGAAGCCTTGCTTCAACGGCAGTCTCTGAGTTGACTTTTGAAAGCAAAATAGGTATCAATTTATGAGCATTTTGAGTATATTTGTTAAATTCTCTTTTTTATAGAGCTAGTGATTCATGCGACAAGACATATTAATAGAGCCTTCTATCCTTTCAGGAGATTTTGCAAAATTGGGCGAGGAAGCTAAACGCGCAGAAGATGCAGGTGCCGACGCTTTGCATGTGGACATTATGGATGGCCATTTTGTTTCCAACTTGACTTTCGGTCCTAGAGCAGTTGCTGCGATCAATCGCTCGACATCGCTATTTCTCGATGTCCATCTGATGATATATAATCCGTTTGATTACGTGGAAAAATTCATTGAATCGGGTGCCGATCGAATCACTTTTCACCTCGAGGCTACCGAAGATGTCGAAGATACATTAAACTACATCCGGCGAAGCGGAGTGGAAGCTGGGCTTGCATTTTGTCCAGAGACAAGCGAATCTTTGCTGGTAAAATATCTCGACAAATGTGATTTAGTCCTTTTGATGACGGTTAATCCTGGATTTGGTGGACAGGCGTTTATGCCTGAGGTCCTCGAAAAAATCCGATTCACTAGAAATGTCTGTAATCGCTTGGACCTTCGAAAAGGAGGAAAGACGCCGCAACCAAATAAGAAGAGCGATATTGATGACCTTCCTCCTTTCTATATTCAAGTTGATGGTGGCATCAATCAGGAAACTGCTAAAGAGTGTGTTGAAGCTGGGGCAAATGTCTTGGTTTCTGGATCGTATTTGTATGGAGCGCCTAATATGGCCGATGCAATTTCTCGAATGAGAAATTTGGGAAAAGGAAAATAATTAAGAGGGTGTCTACAAAGTAAGGCTTCGTCGACACCCTCCAAGCGAGCTTACACAGATGAAAAAGATCGTTGTTCTTGGCGGAGGAACGGGGAATTTTGCTGTTCTTCGGGGTCTAAAAAATTACGACGTCGACTTAAGCGCCATAGTGTCTATGGCCGATGATGGAGGAAGCACAGGGATACTGCGCGACGAGCTTGGGGTATTGCCTCCGGGCGATGTGCGCCAGTGTTTAGTTGCCCTTTCTAATTCTTCAAATATGATGCGTTCTCTGATGAACTACCGATTTGAAAATGGGGGATTAGTAGGACATAGTTTCGGCAACCTGCTTCTTTCAGCGCTTGAAAAGGTGACAGGAAGTTTTGAAAAAGCAGTAGAAGAAATGGGCAAAATTCTTTTCATTCAAGGAAAAGTGATCCCTGTCACAACGCATCAGGTCCGCCTTAAAATGCTGCTGGCCAATCGAAGACTGCTCGAGGGAGAAAAGGAAATTTATCTTTCGCAGGAGATCGATCAAGGGTATAAAAGCCTCTACTTAGAGCCTTTTCCCAAAGCAAACCCGCACGCTATAGCAGAAATTATGAACGCCGATCTCATCGTGATGGGACCTGGCGGCCTTCACACCTCTTTGATCCCTAACCTTTTGGTTGAGGGCGTCAGCGAGGCCTTGCGCAACTCTCATGCGAAAAAGACCTTTGTCGTCAATCTGATGAACAGAAAAGGTCAGACGACAGGTTTTAAGGTCAGTCATTACTTAAGCGAGATAAGCAAATTTGTCGGCGAGGATATCTTTGATTATATCCTTGTCAACTCTCAGAAGCCTCCTCAAGAATTGATCGAGGTCTACGCTGAAGAGGGTGAACTTGTTGAAAATGATGTCGCTGAAGAAAGGGTCATTTATACGTCGCTTCTTGGCGAACCCATAGAAGCGCCGAAAAAAGATCTCATTAAACGCAGCTTGATTCGCCATGATTCTAAAAAATTAGCCCATGAGTTGATGAAAATTGTTAATCATCTTTGACCTTGACGATACATTGATCGACACCTCTGGGTGTATCACTTACTTTAAACTCGAAGACGCGCTTAATGCGATGATCTTAAGCGGTCTTGCTATTCCTGATTTTTCTGAAGGCTTGCAGCTCCTGAGAAAAATCAATGCTTCAGCGGAAAGTTCTCGGGCTGCTCTATCAGAATTTGTCGATATCCATGGATTTGACAAGAGTTTTGTTGAAATTGGCGTTAAAGAAATACATGAGACCCTTCCTTCCGATTTGCCCCTTTTCCCCCTCGACGGCGCATTAGAATTGCTCGATAGCTTGGGGCAGCAGCACCAATTAGCCCTTGTGACAGTAGGAATTTTTTCACGGCAAATGGAAAAGTTGAAAAAAGCTGGTATAGATTCTCGAATTTTTAGTAAAATCTTCGTTTCGGAAGAAAAAGGCAAGCTGTCTCATTATCAAACGATAGTAGACGAGCTTGGCTACAGCTCCTCAGAGGTTCTTGTTTGCGGCGATCGCGTCCCTGTGGATTTGCGCCCAGCTAAGGAACTTGGATTCAAGACAGTTCAAATGCTTTGGGGAAGAGGGCTGAACTCAAATAGAACGCGTGGAGATGTAGACTACAGCATTTCCAAGCTTAGTGAACTCAAAGATATTGTAAATGACCTGAGCTTTGGATTTGTTTTATAGAAAATCACCTCGAAAGGTGAGGTAAGGCTCTATGAAAGATACCCAAGTGGGCTCAAAAGTTTGAATTTCAAATTCAGTTTGCATACGGAATAAAAAACATGACAACCAGTAATCAGTTAGCTCCAGGAATGACGCTATCTCTCGAAGGGAAGATTTATCGCGTCGATTCTTGTGTCAAAGTCACCGTCGCCAAAGGGGTCCCTTTCATCAAGACAAAACTGAAAAATCTGCTTTCTGACGAAGTCATTGAAAGGAATTTTAAGTTAGGCCAGGCGATTCAAGATGTTTCTCTAGCTGAAAGGAAACTGGAATATTTATATCTTGAAGGGAAAGATTACCTTTTTCTCGATATCGGCAATCTTGAGCAAGTTTTAGTTTCTTCTCAAGTGATCGGCGATAAGATCAATTACCTGAAAGAAGGGATTGAACTAAAAGCGATGTTCTATGGTGAATCCATTTTTTCAGTGGAGCTGCCTCAATTTTTAGAACTGATTGTCGTCAAAACAGAAGAAAGCCAGTCCGCGGCACACGTTGCCAATGCAACAAAACTAGCCATCCTAGAGACTGGAGCAAAAGTGGAAGTCCCCATGTTCATTGAAGCAGGGGATATTATTAAAGTAGACACACAAACCAATGAATACGTGCAACGCGTTTAATTCTGATTAGGAGATAGCTGTGGATTTAAAGCAAATCAAGGAATTAATGGCCGCGATGGAACATGCGGGCATTAAAAAATTGACGATTAAACAAAAAAGCGGCGAAGAAGTGCATTTAGAACGCCAAGATGAAAATTTGTCTCATGCGGGACATCCTTCGGCTCCTTTTTACCCTCCTGTTTATCATTCTCACCCACCTATGCGCGAAACGGAAATGCGGGCTTCTCCCGTTAAGACAGTTCACGATGAGTCCGCTTCTGCAAAAGCGGAAGAGAAGCCAGGCAAGCATGTTGTCGCTCCTCTTGTCGGAACTTTCTACTCTGCCGCATCCCCAGAAGATCCCTCCTTTGTGAAACCTGGCGACCGCGTAGATGAAAATACCGTCGTGTGCATTATCGAAGCGATGAAAGTGATGAATGAAGTGAAGGCGGGTATGAGTGGAACAGTTGCTGAAGTTCTCATTGAAAATGCCCATCCTGTAGAATTTGGAACAAAATTATTTCGGATCATATAGAGCCTATGCAAAAAGTTTTGATTGCTAATCGCGGAGAAATTGCGGTACGCATCATCCGTGCCTGTCACGATTTAGGACTGCAGACAGTGGCTGTGTATTCTCAAGTCGATGCGGAAGCCCTCCACGTTCTTCATGCCGATGAGGCCATTTGTATTGGTGAAGCTCCATCGCAAAAATCCTATTTGAAAATTGCCAACATCCTCTCTGCTTGCGAGATCACAGGAGCGGATGCTCTTCATCCCGGTTATGGATTCTTAAGCGAAAATGCGAATTTTGCTTCCATTTGCGCAAGCTGTGGGGTCAACTTCATTGGACCTTCTTCAGAAACCATCGCACTTCTTGGCGATAAAGCAAAAGCGAAAGCAACAGCTAAAATGGCAAAATGCCCTGTTATCCCGGGATCTGAAGGTGTCATTAGCGATGTCCAAGAGGCCATGAAAGAAGCGAGAAAAATCGGATTTCCCGTCTTCATCAAAGCTTCTGCTGGCGGCGGTGGAAAAGGGATACGCATTGCGCATGATCCCGATGAGTTTGTGCGCCAGTTTTCTGCGGCTCGCGCTGAAGCAGAAGTAAGCTTTAATAATCCTGACGTCTATCTTGAAAAGATGATTGTCAATCCTCGTCACATCGAAGTGCAAGTGATGGGCGATAAGCACGGCAATTACGTGCATTTAGGGGAAAGAGACTGCACAATCCAAAGACGCCGTCAAAAATTGATCGAGGAAGCGCCAAGTCCCGTTCTCACTCCCTCTTTAAGAAAGAAAATCGGAGAGGCAGCTGTAGATATTGTCCGCGCTGCAAAGTATCACTCCGTAGGTACTGTTGAGTTTCTACTCGATGAAGATCGCAACTTTTACTTCATGGAAGTCAATACGCGCATTCAAGTGGAACACACAGTGACAGAAGAGCTGACAGGAATAGACCTTGTCAAAGAGCAGATTAGAATTGCAATGGGCGAGAAGCTTAAAGTGAAACAGAAGGATATCGAATTCAAAGGACATATCATTCAGTTCCGCATCAATGCTGAGAATCCCGCAAATCATTTTGCACCCTCTCCTGGCAATTTAGAATATTATATTCCTCCCGGCGGACCGCATGTAAGAGTGGATAGCGCTTGCTACTCTGGCTATCGCATCCCACCCAACTATGACTCGATGATTGCTAAATTGATTGTCAAAGGCAAAGACCGCGAAGAGGCAATTGCTGTTGCAAAGAGAGCATTAAAAGAGTTCCATATCGGTGGAGTCTACTCGACAATTCCCTTCCATCAGACGATGCTCGATGATCCAAAATTCCTCAGCAATGACTATGTGATCAATTATATCGATCAACTGATCTTAGCGGGTCATACATTCATCCCTAAAAAAGGCTAACATGTCCTCTTCTTTAGAGCTGTTGATTGCGGAAGAAGAGATCCGGCAGAAAATTGCCGCGGTTGCTCGCAAACTCGACGCTTTTTACGCCGGTGAAGAGTTGACCATAGTCATGGTGATGAAAGGAGCTTTTTGCTTCACAGCGGATCTCATCCGCGAAATGAAAACTCCTTTCACCATCGAAACGATTAGAGCAAGCAGCTATGGCAACCGCGGCTCAGAGCGGGGAGAGCTAAGCATTGATGGGATGGAAGCTCTTGATCTTACATCAAAACACGTTCTGCTTGTCGACGATATTTATGATTCTGGCAAGACGCTTTCCCTAATTGTATCCAAGTTTGAGGAACAAGGTCCCAAAACCTTGAGAACACTTGTCCTCCTTTCTAAAAAGGTCCAGAAGCTTACCACTTATATTCCAGATGAGATACTCTTTGAAATTGAAAACACATTCGTCGTAGGATATGGACTAGATTACAAAGAGCACTACCGCGGACTGCGCGGCATTTATAAAATGAGTCTCTAATGAAAGGAATCATCCTAGCAGGCGGCAAAGGCACACGGCTTTATCCTGTTACACTGACCGTCTGTAAACAACTTCTGCCTGTCTACGACAAGCCAATGATCTATTATCCGCTCTCGGTATTAATGATGGCGGGAATTCGAGAGATCTTGATCATTTCCACTCCCGAAGATTTACCTCGGTTCGAACAACTCCTCGGCGATGGTTCGCACCTCGGAATTAAACTCTCTTATGCCCCGCAGCCAAAACCTGAAGGGATCGCCCAAGCATTTTTGATCGGAGAGAATTTTATCGGTGATGATACTGTGGCTTTGGTCCTTGGCGACAATATCTTTTACGGTCACAACTTATCCTCGCTTGTTTCCTCTTGCTGCAACTTAGAGCAGGGGGCAGTGATCTTTGGCTATGAAGTCAATGATCCCGAGCGTTATGGAGTGGTCGCCTTTGATGAGACGGGAAAGGTTGTCGACATTATTGAAAAACCCAAAAGCTACGTTTCTCGTTATGCAGTCACTGGGCTTTATTTCTACGATAATGATGTCGTTGAAATTGCGCGCAGTCTAAAACCCTCTCAGCGCGGGGAATATGAGATCACCGATGTGAATCTCGCCTATCTGAAGAGAGGAAGCCTGCATCTGCGCCTGCTCGATCGCGGCTTTGCATGGCTGGATACGGGTACCCATCATGCCTTAAGCCAAGCTTCTTTGTATGTCCAAACGATTCAAGAGAGGCAAGGCGTTCGCATTGCTTGTTTGGAAGAGATAGCCTATAAAATGGGGTATATTTCTCGTCAGGAGCTGCAGAAAAGGATTGATCTTCTTTCTTCAAGCGACTACGGACAATACCTGAATCAGATGCTGCAGTCCAAGGATTGGGCTCGACCTAAGAACCTTTTCCACTAACAAGTTTTCAGTCTGTTTTTAGTTTCTTCCAAGCTTATTTTTCAAGAGCTAACTCTCTTATTTTCAATGGCATAATCGATCGTTATTAAAATAATTTTAATTATATACTTAAACATAAATATATTATATAATGTTATTATTAATTAGAAAAAAAACAACTAAATACGAATAAAGTTAATAATTATTTTAAAAACTAATACTAAATAGGTGATAATATGTCAGTTAATACAGTAACCAGATCAAATGTCATAGAAAACGTTGCTCAGCAAATCACAGTTTTGACTTGTAAGGGGAAGCAGAATGAAGTCCTTCACATGCTCCATGAATTAAAGCTTAGCAGCGAGCAAACAGAGGCCATTTCCAAAATATTAGCAATAGATCCCGTAGATTCTGAAGAAGCTATGGTTCAGATGAAAGAAAAAATCGTTGTCGCACTGAAAAACACCTCTGCCCCTGAACTTAACGAAAACACTTATTTCTCTTCTTTAACATCAGAATTCTCAATGGCCCATCCTTACACATTGGAATTTGGTGGAAAAATCTACAAATGCGCAGAAGCCGCGTACCAAGCACAAAAATATACCGATCAGCCAGATGTCATGGAATGCATGACTCAGCTCGATGCAGCTGAGGCGATTGAGCTTGCAAAACTCACTCATATGACCAAAGAGCGCAAACTCTCTTGGGAAGATTCTCATGCTCAGCACATCAATAAAGATGATGTCTTAATGCACGTTCTCAGGGCCAAGTTTGGACAAAATCTGGAGCTTAAAGAAAAGCTTCTTCAAACAGGTCATTCTTACCTAGTCTGCCAAGGCTACGATCTTTACTTTTGTGACAACTTTAATGGCACAGGGCAAAACATCTTAGGTCAATGCCTCATGCGTCTTCGCGGTGAGTATCAAGGCGTAGGACTTGTGCAATCTAGCACAATCTACAAATGCCAAAATGCAGTCTCTCGAATAGAATGCCCCTACTTCATTAATCTTCATGAAGACCTTATCTTTAATATCTTTCACCAATGCTTGAGTGGAGACAGTATCGATGCTCTTTCCAATTTTAGCTGTGTGAATAAGTATTTCTACGTATGCATCAAAAAGCTTTCTAAAGAGTACCTGAATCTTAAAACGCTTCATGAGCGTTGCCCTAAGTTAGAGATTTGGGATTCTGAAAAAGTTCTTCAGCATATCAGCCCTCTAACAATCCTCAAATGCTACAATGAGATGGCTCCCCATGTGGAAGGGGATGAAGGAGTCGCAGTCTTTTATTACAAAGAACTCACCATGGACGAGCTCGTTAAGTATGGAGAGAGCTTAGGCATGACAGTAGATGTATCAGATGAGTTCTTAAAAGAAGACAGACTGCTTCCAAAAGAAGAGCCGAATGTATCCATTGTGACTAATAATATTTTTATAGACAGTCGAAATGAGACATATGATCAGCAAAAGACCCGAGTCGAGAAACGCCACCATTGCCAGATGCTGACCGCACGAAAGACAGTATATCTCATACTACGAACATTTGAGATTTCTAATAAGGAAAAGTGCCTATTTGGGCGAAACCCTCTGACGTATACACGTACAATTACGCTGTATAGAGGTAAATGGCATTTGGTCATTGGGGCCTGCGCCCCGGCCCTCCTCTTTGTCGACTCCGGCAGCTTAGGCAACGATAGCTGCGGCGCGGCTGGTCAGAGGAAGTTCTCGGCCATTGGTCATTGAACCATTGGTGTTCGAATGGGGTTTTTTGGTTTTTGGGATTTGGAAAAGGCTTAAACTTAAAGACCGGCTGAGAGCATGAAGAAGCGCCCGTAAGGGCGCGATTTTTTTTAAATAAAAAAGAAAATCATTATTTAAATAAGTAATATATTTTGTAATTATATAATAATTAAGTTATGTAACAAAGGAAAACAAAATGAATTCATTAGATGTTTATAATGCAAACTCCGGATGTAATTCCACTGGGTCTTGTTATTTTGATTGGACGCAAAGGCCAGAAAGTCTCAAAAGCCGTATTTCTAACGCCTTCAATGATCTTGTTAAACAATCTTCTAGTGAGTGGGGCCTTAACGGTTGTGCTAATTATCACCTGTGCGGAGTGGACGAATACAGTTTAATGAAGAAAATCATCATGCAGGCATCTTTAACCCAAAAGACTTTTTACGCCTTAGATATCGGTGCAGGAAATTTTGAGTGGGGCCAGGGTCTTGCTGACTATCTTGATAAGCAAACCGATCTTCCCAAAGATATAAAAGTCCATATTATTGGTGTCAGAGGAGAAAGCTATTTAGGAGAAAGAGTCATCGAAACGGATCGTTGTAAAATTTATAACCTGGGTGCATTTAAAGCCGAAGAGCTGTTTGCAGAGTTTCAAAGAGAAGGTCTTGATCTCGAAAATAAAGTGGATTTGACTGTCTCACATTGGTGTTTCCGCCACTTGATCGATCCCGTTGGAACTCTAGCTCAGGTCTATAATCTGCTTCGCCCTGAAACGGGTTTTCTGTTAGTAGATGGTTTTCTGTTTGCATACGAACAGGAAACAGAGGACATGGATCGCAATCGCCAAATGACACAACTTTTTCTAGATATGAAAGTTCCTTTTCTGACACAGGTTCCTGAAGATTGCAGGGGCGGTGCCAATCAGTTTATGTTAAAGCGACCCAATTGTAATCCCTGCAGTCTGCCGATGAGTTATCTAGGAGAAGAGCAATTTCTTCATGATAATTTCTCTAGAGCTCGATTTACAAGAGAGCCTCAAGGCTCAGACTCAGAAGAATTTGATTTCCCCAGTCCCAAAATCCACAACTACAAATTGATTTTTGGCGATAAGGGAATGTTCGACTGGTTAGAAAATAATGGGTTGTTTACTAACAAATTGTATAAAGAGTGGATGCCTCTTCAAAGTAAAGACTCGGAGTCATTTTCGCCATCGCTTCACCGCGCTGTGCAAGCAAAGGAAAGAGCAATAGAGGCTGTAGAGTTCTGTTTGGATCGTGGAGATAATATCAATGCGCTCGATTCTCAGGGAAATACAGCATTGCAAAAAGCAATCTTTGAAAAATGCAGCACTACTGTTGACCTTCTTTTAAAAAGAGGAGCCTCTGTCAAAGTTATTAGAGAAGGAGATGAGACTTGCCTACATACAGCTGCTTTCCATGATAAGGAAGGGCCCATCTTAAGAAGGTTGATTGCTGCAGGCGCAGATGTCAATGCATCTACATCGGATGAAGAAGGTTGGGTCACTCCTCTAGACTATGCAATCCATGCGAAAAACTGCACAGCAATCGAATTATTAATCCGAGCTGGGGCAACTGTTTCTGAGCAGAATCGCATAGATCTTCAAGGCAAAGCCTTTTCATCTATCCAGAATAAAAATCTATTTTAAAACTATTTGATAAACTTGCCACGGGGGCGTTTTTTGAAAGGCATGACGCCCTGCTTTCCATAGACAACCTCGTGCAGATCCTCAATCGCCATAAATGCGGTAGGATCGACGCGAAGGACGATTTCTTTCAGTTCTGAAAGGTCTAGACGTTCGATAATGACAAAGATAATCTCACGAGTATCTCCAGAAAATCCTCCCTTACCATGCATGATGGTAAGACCCAGGCCCAGTTCATTCATGATCGCGTTGCTCATCTCTTTGGGCTTAGACGAAATGATCAGAGCGGATTTGAGTTCGTCAAGACCGACAATCACAAGGTCGATCATTTTGAATGCTACGATGTAGGTCATCAGAGAGCGAAGAGCGATGTGCCAGTCTTGGAAAATCCAGCCATAAGCTGCGAAGATAAAGACGTTAATAAATAAGACAACCTGTCCTACAGTAAATCCCATGCGGCGGTTGATCAAGATCGCCATAATTTCTGTGCCGTCTAGGCATCCTCCGTGGCGGATGATTAGACCGCAGCCAATACCCAAGATGGCACCGCCAAAGACGATGATTTCAAGAGGTTCAGCAATGAACGCAGGCGCATGTTGCAACACTGTAAGAAAGCCGACGAAGAGGAGCACCGCGATCATCATGTAAATGACGAAGGTTCTGCGAATATATGCATAGGCCAAATAGACAAACGGAAGGGTCAGGATGATCATCGCCCAGGAGAGGTACTGGTCTCCATAAAGCCGAGCGAGGATCAAGGAGATACCGATGACGCCACCGTCGATCAATTGGTTAGGGACGAGGAAGATACGGATGGCAGCTGCCGCTAAAAAAGCACCCACTGCAAGCCAAAAAAACGTTGCTAAGTGATGAATAAAAGTTGTTTTTTTAGATTTTGCTGCTGGCATACGCGCCCTTACTTAAGGTCGTTCTTTAAAACCAATTATATTATTATGGAGATTTCTTTTACATAAGAAACGCGGGAGACGGGGCTCGAACCCGCAACTTCTGCCGTGACAGGGCAGTGCTCTAACCAATTGAACTACTCCCGCGCATATGTATAATGTCTTTGGGCGCAAAAGGACTCGAACCTATGACCACCTGTGTGTAAGACAGGCGCTCTACCAACTGAGCTATACGCCCCAAACAAGAAGTACATACTTTAATGGGCCGTAGCATTTTTCACAAGTTCTTTTCCTGTTTTGTTTCAATAAATTAAGGTTCGCACCTCCTTACCGGTAAGAGTCTGTCTCTCTGAGTTGTTATAGGCATTAAATTTTTATACAAGAAAGGGATTTCAAGGTATATACTAAATGAAAAAAGAGATTCTTAGCCGAGGGAAATAGAGTAATGAGACGAGTATTTTACCACAGTTTTTTGGGTCTTTTTTTTCTATTTTCTGGCTGCAGTCCCAG
The DNA here is from genome assembly GCA_023269355.1 of Chlamydiota bacterium. Taxonomy (GTDB): domain Bacteria; phylum Chlamydiota; class Chlamydiia; order Chlamydiales; family Rhabdochlamydiaceae; genus CAJCIW01. Next base: position 18,553 of record JAHFTO010000024.1, read on the forward strand.
CTCTTCTGAGGACTTTCATCGAGAAGGCAAGGCGCGCTGCAAAGAGCTTATTCAAGTCCTTGGAAAGATAGAAAACCGTGAGCAGCTTCTCGCTGCGGAGCCGCAATTAAAAACGCATTTTGAATCCTTGATTACTCTGATGATCGATGCTCGGGAATTTGAGCAAAGACATCTCGATGAGGAGGCAGAGGAAGAGGTAGTTGTGGACAGCGGACTAGATGCAAAGCTGGAAGAGGAATTGCGTCGCGTCTATGCGATTGAAGGAGGCAGAGAAGTGATTGAGAGGTCTCAGCATGAGGCGCTCATTCGGTTAGATGCTTATGAGCGCACTCTTGCCAAGAAAAAGGAACAACTCAAGAATCTTTATCGTTAAAGAACTTATTGAATCTCTCTTTGCGCTCATGGAAATGAGCAAGATCTGTCAATTCATTGATATGAATGGGAACTGCTGCCGCATACCCTTGTTTGAGTAGGTGGACATCGCTTTCTTCGTGTTCATCATGATCCTGCCACTTGCCGCCGAGCCAATAGTAGTGATGGCCTTCGGGGTGTGTTCGCTTATCGGGATCTTCCACCCAAAGCCCTTTGCCTTGGCGTGCCATCTTAATCCCTAAGATCTCTTCTGTTTCAGGAAAGTTCACGTTGAGCAGGGTTCCTTTGGGCAAGGGATGCTCTAGCAAATGCTGTACTAGAGGCGCGATGAGAGGGGCTGCTTTTTTATAGTCGGGGTTCACAAAATCGCTGCAGGAAAAGGCAATTCCAGGGACATTGCGCAGTGTTCCTTCGATCACGCCACCAATGGTTCCACTGTAAAGAACGTTCCTTCCCGCATTCGATCCGCGGTTGATTCCGGAAACAATCAAGTCTGGTTTAAAGCCGAGAATGACGCTGAGGCCCAATCGGATGCAGTCAGCTGGAGTTCCTGTGACTTTCCAGGCGGATGCAGGCTCTTTCAGATCCACTGCTTCGATCTGGATGGGATGTCGAATTGTAAGGCCAAGTCCTACTGCCGATTGTTCTGTTGCAGGTGCGACAATATGCAGTTCAGCGATATCGACGAGGGCTTCCCAAAGATGTCTCAATCCGGGAGCCATGATGCCGTCGTCATTAGTAACGAGAATTTTAGGTTTTTTTGTCATGTACGTCTCCAAAAAGATCAATATAACAAAAAAAACCAAAACAAGGCAGTAACTTTTTCTTATCTACTCTTCTAGTAAAGTTTTTCTTTTTCTTTCGGTGATAAGAGAAATAACGATGATCAGGATGAAGCTCGAGAAAAATCCAGGGATCATTGCAGGGACAGCCTTATTGAAATAAGGCCATACTGCGGCGATAATTCCACCAGACAAAATGCCTGCCCAGGCTCCGTATTTATTGATTCTTTTCCAGTAAAGAGAGAGCAGCAAAAGAGGGCCGAATGCGGAACCCAGGCCCGACCACGCGTAAAGGACAAGAGAATAGATGGTGCTTATTTTTCCGTAGGCGATCACGAAGGCAATTGCAGAGGTTAGCACCACGCCAAATCGTGCTACGAAAAGAAGTTCTTTTGAAGATGCATTTTTGCGGAAAATTCTTTTGTAAAAGTCTTCCGTGATGCTGGAAGAGAGAACGAGCACTTGAGAGCTCATGGCATTGATGGTTGCAGCTAGCACTGAGCAAAGGATGAATCCGACAAAAAATGGAGAGAAAGAGGTTTTGACCATATCGATAAAGACAAGTTCGGGGTCTTTAAGCCCGTGCGTAAAGAACGCAATACCCACGAGTGCGACATAAGTGGCTGCGCTAAGTGATAAAAGCATCCAGGTCATGCCAATGAGCTTTGATTTGCCAATTTCATGCACATTGCGAATCCCCATGAATTTGGTCACGATGTGCGGCTGTCCAAAATAACCAAGTCCCCATCCTGCCACCATGCCGAGGATTTCAAGGAGCGTTTTGAAGGAAAAGTCGGGAAAAAACGTCATTGTCAAATGTTTTGCGGTGACTGCGTGCGAAACTCCAGAAAATCCCCCTACTTTTCCAAGCATATAGAAGGGGACGAAGATGATCACGCCCATCAAAAAAATGCCTTGGAAAAGATCGATCCATGCCAATGTGACGTATCCACCAGTGAAAACGTAAGGGACAACGATAACGATCCCGATGATGATGCCCCAGTAGTAGTTGATGTTAAAGAGGGTCTCAATGAGAAGCCCAAGACCAACAAGTCCTGCGGAAATGTAAATCGTGTAGAAAACAAGCGACATGATCGCTGTGAACACGCGGATAGTACCCGAGGTATCTGCTAGTCTGCTTTCAAAAAACGAAGAGAAGGTCAAGCTGTTGTATTGCTCTGTGGCAATGCGGATTTTAGGTGCGATGAGTTGCCAGTTGAGGAACATGAAGATCAATAACCCTACTGCAGCCCAAGAGCCAAAGAGCCCTTTTGTGAATACAAGCGCCGGATATCCCATAAACAACCAGCTGCTCATATCGCTTGCATGTGCGGCAAGCGCTGTTAACCAGTAATTCATCGAGCGATTGCCAATGATAAAATCCGTAGCGGAGATATGGCGGCGATAGGACAAGAAACCGACCATGAGCAGGACTGCAAAATAGCAGAGCACTGCAATGAGTTCTTCAACGTACATGCTTTTCCTATGACATTCTCTATGTCTTTACTCTATCAAGTTAATGAAATAATGAGAACATTGAGTTTAAGCTTGCAGAGCTTTTTTAGAACCATAGAGCAAGGAGGCGGAGGCAAGATTCCCCTTTGCATTAGGGAAAGTCTTTTCTATCTCTGAGATCAAGTCCTTGGTCTGTTTGCGCAATGAATTTTGCCCGACTGGACACTGGCAAAGGATCCTTGCAAAACCATACATTTTTGCAAATTCGCGGATTTCCTCTTCCTGGAAATAAATCAGAGGGCGGATGATGCTTACCCCATAATCGTGCATGGGAACTTTTGGAAGCATCCCTGCAAACTCTCCTTTGTGAAGCAGATTCATCAGTAGGGTTTGCGCATTGTCATCGGCGTGATGCCCAAATGCAATTGTGGTTGCCCCTACGCTTTTGGCAGATTCAAAGATCAGAGTTCTCCTCTCTCTTGAGCAGCTGTAGCATTCTAAAGATTCCCGCTTTTGCTTAGACTCGCAAGTGAGGAAGTCGACCCCTATTTCATCGCAGATCTGTTTGAGATATCCAACACTAACTCCAGCACCGCAAGAAAATGGGCCTCCGACATGGATCGCTGCGATCTCAAAATTAGGCACGCCTCTTCCAGAAATGGCTTTTAAAAGATAGAGCAGAGTCAGGCTGTCTTTGCCTCCGCTTAAGGCGACAGCAATTTTGCTTGCATTGCCTATCAGATCGAATTCATAGAGTGCCTTTCGGCACATGCTTTCTAAGCGCCGCCCAAGCGCGGACCAGGGAGGTCTTGCGACGGGAATGTGTAAATGTAATGTTTTAGTCATAGGAGAGGGCTATTGTACTTTATTCCTGTTATCCTCTCTATACAATTTTAGTAGACGGATTCGAACCTCTTAGGTATTCTTCGCGATTATTTTGAAGAGGTCTCAAATGCAGAAGGTGGGCAGAAACGACCCTTGTCCTTGCGGCTCGGGTAAAAAATTCAAAAAATGCTGTGAAATGAAACAAACCCGCAAGAAAATCAACGCTCAATTATTGTCTTCGACCGCACCTGTAGTTCAAGAAACGCAAGGGACTTCAAAGGTTTCCTCCCTTTTCTTTAAGAAGGCTTCGGCTCCTAAAGCTTCTCCTGAAGAGCCCCCAAATCCTGTGATGTAAAAGAGTGTTTAAAAAATAGTTTTTAAACACCCTCTAAGGATTTTTCAAGTGCAGAAGCGATTCAATTACAGTTTGGATTTCATTGAAGTTTGGTTAATTGCTAAGACTCCGTTAACCTGGAAGAGACAGCTGGTCTTTTCTAGACCATTTGTTTTTAGGTAAGAGATGAGAGTCTGAGAGCCTATCTTTTCTTTAATTGCTTTAATCGCTGCAGCATGGGCTTCTTGGCGCAAAGGATCCATTTTATTAGAGAATAGGGCGTCAATTGCTTTCAGAAGTATATTGTCAAGATCTTGAATTTGCCGCACACATTTCGCATGGACAAAAAGATTTGTCGAATCGAACCAGAACGCTTCTGGTCCTTCTTTTGCGCAAATTTCACAGGTTTTTGGTTTGAATGTGGTAGGCTCAGTAGTACCGTCTGGCCCAATAGAGTTGAGATCTGTCGTTGAATTATTGAAAGATGAAGGTCTGATATGATGTGCCATTGATTTCCTTTTGTAGATGAGGTTTTCGATAAGGTTGGTAAGTTTATTTTTTTCTGCATTAAATCTCAATAACTTAGAGACTAGCTCTCGGAAACTACTCGCTTAATGCATATTTTCTAGCGGCTTCGTAACCGACAGTGTTGAAAAGTCCGGCAGTGGCTTTTTCTCCATTTGCATTTAGGTACTTGATGATTGACATAGGGGCGCATTTTTCTTTCACAGCTTTTATCGCTTCGTAATGAGCTATGTGCAACTTTGTATCGAACAATTCACGAAAGAATAAAACCTCGATCTTTCTGAAGAGCTCCATTTCAGTGGGTTCAATAGCTTGAATGCATTTTTCATGAGCCCATGGGGCTCTTAGGCGTGGTTCCATACACCCTGGGAGCTTCAAGCACAGTTCACAAGGTTGGGCAGGGGTTGTAGAATGACCGATGGGTTTGCTCATAAGGCTCCTTTTTTTGAGAAATTTGATTTTGGGAGCAGAGCTTAAATTTCTGAACATTAAAACTCAATCCTCTTAGAGACTGCGTTAAAACAGCCTCTAAGAAAGTATTGTGTTAAGGAACTACTGTCGGAGTGGGAATATGATAAAAGAGTGCATAGACCAAAGAGATCAAGAATAGGATGATAAAGATGAAAAATAGAATTTTTGCAATTTGAGTAGCAACACCTGCTACTTCTCTAAAACCTAATAACCCAGAAATAATCGCAATAATTAAAAAGATACCAGCCCAAGCTAACATAGCTTCCTCCTTTTTTCTTCCTTTTACTAATGCTGTTATTTAATTCAAAATAGGATGTTCTTGAATGGAGCTTTTATTTGCGAGCGATCATCTCAATCAGTACGTCTACATCTTCAGCAGGCTTTGTGCGATGAAAGTCGAGACATAACTGTTCTTCATAAGAGGAGAGATGCTGGATCTGAAAGCCAGCAGATGTAAGATGCTGTTGTATCGATTCTTCGCTATGAAAGCATCGTCTGGCGGTGAGGCCATTCGAAAAGCTTGTTGTCATTCCCGTCTGTGGATCAAATAGAGAGTCTTTGCTGCGTGCGTCTGGGGTGTCTATAGAGCGCATGACGATGAATATTCTACCCGATGTTTTCAAAATTCTGTGAAGCTCACCAAGCGCCCGGTCAAGCTCGGATTTGGAAAGGTAGTGCAATACAAGGCGGGCGTAGATGAAATCGAAATGCTCATTGGGATAGGGAAGGGGCTCTGCGACATTTTCTATTCTAACATCGATTTGCTTGCAAAGCCCTGCATGTTTGATCTGATTTTGTGCAAAGGCTGCGCCCACTGGATCCATTGTGGTTGCAATAACGCGGCGATGGGGAGCTGATTTTGCCATGCGCATTTCAGATGCGCCTCCGGTAGAAATACCCACGCTGTAGACGAGTTTGTCTTGGCTTGAAAGAGCTGCGATGCCGTTATTTTCGCTAAGAGAGGTTGAGATCATTTCATCTCATTTTTTGGCCAGCATTGTTCATAAGCAAAATCAAATTCATCGCTAAATCCTAAACCGCGTTCTTTGACGAGTCGGAACCGAGCACCCGAAGCTGCCTGCTTGTCGATCCTATCCATTTCTTCTTTTGAAAGCGTAAAATCGGTGATATCCAGATTTTCTTGGATGTGATTTTCATTCGAGCTTCCCGGGATGGGGATGCAGCCGTGCTGCACGATCCATCGCAGAGCGATTTGGCAGGGGGTTTTTCTATGTGTTTTGCCTATTTCAGCAAGCATTTTATCTTCTTTGATAAGCCCTAGGTTGAGGGGTCTCCAGGCTTCGACAGTAATTCCCTGTTTTTGGCAAAAGTCGAGAAGGTCTTTGTCGTAAAAATTAGGGTGCATCTCAATTTGAACCCAAGTAATGGGAACACCCACTTCTAATGCTCTTTTTAAGTGGTTGATAGTGACATTGCTGAGTCCAATGTGGCGCACTTTTTTTGTTTTTCGGAGCTCCTCCATGGCTAGGAGTGTTTTTTCGATGGAAATTTTGCTGTTTGGCCAATGGACCAAATAAGCGTCAATGTAGTCTGTTTGTAGCTGCTTCAATGTGGATTCGATATCTTTGTGCACATCTTTTGGAGATTGCATGTTATGCCACACTTTGGAAGTGATGTAGTAGTCACTTCGATCTTTGCCCTTCAGCGCCTTTGCAATGCTGCTGAAATTCTTATAGTAAGTCGCTGTGTCGATGATGCGGTATCCCGAGTGAATGGCATTTTTTACCGCGTCTGTACACTTTTTCCCGGTGAGTGGATACGTCCCAAATCCTACGATGGGAAAATCTTTCCCTTCGATGCGGCAAATACCGTTTTTCACATCGACGTTGATGGGGTTAGAAGAGGCAGTCGATCCCATAGTTTCTCCTATCATAGTTGAAAGAAAGTTCCTTATTTTTGTATCCATCAGTTTTCTGTCAGGGCATTGGTTGACTAAGATCGCAAAGGCAATAGGGCCTTTGTATCCTGCATATCCTCTGACCAAACTAAAAAAACCGTCCTTTGCTCGGATGGAAGGCGCTATTTCAGGCAACGATGCAAAAAAATCGGGAAAAAAGTCCATGGATTTGATCTTGAGCAGCATCGCAACGAGCTGTTTTGTCGTGACGAGGTTTTTTCTGGAGAGGCCCGATCCGTCAGCCATCTCAAATCCTCCTAGATCGATCCCTTTTGATTGCCAAAAGTCGGTAATCGCTTTTACTCCTGCATCTGTGGATCCATCGTTGCAGGCGACCTCTCCCATTTTCTTACAAAGATGCTCAGCATATAGGTTAATACTTTTTTGGTTCGTCCAATGCGCAATTTCTTTTAATGGGGGAGAGTAGGTGGTGTGGAAAGCGATTTTGGGATTTTGCGCTGCTAATTCTTTCTGCTGGATGGTGATGCCTTGTTTTTGAAGCTCGCGCGTGAATAAATCGGAGACAGTTGCTGCAGGATCTGGGATGGCTCCACGGATGGAGAATTCACTCACTGCAGCAGGAATTGTTCCGCGCACAAATTGAAAGAGGCTATATTCCGATCCAAAGATGTAAGCTTGATCTCCTGATCCTTCAGGGCCTGTCTTCACTTCGTTGTATAGGGTAAGCGAGGGGATAGGGGGATCCGTGCGTAAAATGGTTGTGCAGTCGCCAACATCGTTTCCCGGTTTAAAAGTGAGAGTGTAGCTGTTTTCGTGGAAAGTCAAAGCACACGCTCCAGCTCCGTAGTAATTTCCTAAATCTCCCCAGTTCCAACTGTGAACTGCCAGGGCTTTTTCCCATCGCGAAGCATCGGGGATCACTTTCCCTTCGATATTTTTAATTCCCAGATTCTGCACGGCTACCGCCCATGCTTCTAATTGTTTTTGCCAGGAGAGGTTTCCTGCGATGCGGTCTGAGCCTAAACAAGGATCTCCTCCGCCTCGGATGTAGAGATTGCCATGCAGTGTGCGGGACTCATCGATCCACCCATCGTGCTCCAGATGTGTTTCAAAGCGGCTATCTCCCCCTAGAACTTCAAGGGCTGCTGCTGTCGTTACAATTTTAATACAGGAAGCTGGCATCATGCTGAGATCGCTATTGTGATCGACGATCACTTCGCCAGTATCGGTATGAACAGCGTAGACACTGACGGAGGCGTGATCTAAAGCAAGAGGGTCTGGACTTAGTAAATGTGCCGTCGCAAGGAGAATTAGGGGGATCATAGGGCATCTCGGGTGAATTGAAGTTATCTAGTTAGCATATCTGAACTATCAATTTCACAAAACCGGTTCAGAACCTATCCCGATAAAATTTTCGTCGATTTTCGGGATAGGTTCAAGCAGAGGTTGACACCGGAGGAATGACGAAGTAAGCTTTAGCCTCCAAAAAACGGAGGAATTATGTCACTGCCAACTTACTTGAATGCCGTACGCCATATGCCGCTACCCAATCACTTGGATCAAATCTACTGCAATCGAGATACTGATGCACTTTATAACTATCTTGCGGAAGCACACGCCAGTGTCACTTTTTGGGGAACTCGAGTGATTGAAGTGAGGGGAATCGAAGGATCTGAAAATCTTTCTACGCTTATTGAACGTACGATGCATTTATGGAAATATGATCAGTCTCCAGCAGCAGTTCATATGAAAGTGACGCTCGCTCGTCATCTGGAACAAACCGATCGCGAGCTGGAGCAGTCAAATTGTCTGACTGTGTTCTTTAATTACATTCGAGAAGTTTTGCATGCCCTATGCTACAATGATCGGAATGATCCCGTGGATGAACTTCGCGCACAAACCTCTTATCATCGCGTCCTCGGCCATTAATCACTACTGATGAAGTGGATCTTTTCGAGGTATTCTTGATGGTCCACTACGTACTTTGGAAAGGAGTCGTCAATGGGAACGCGTGTGGCGTTGAAAACAGTTTGAATAAATTCTTCCCCTTCTTTCCAGTTGTCATGGGCGCTTTTTTTCGTGTGAGAATACGACTCGATTTTTAAAATCCAACGGTCCATTCCTCCCATCGAGGTAAAGTGCCAGCCTCCATCTTTGACTTTCTCAAAGCGATTGATGTGCGCTCGACGCAATTTTCGACGGCTCCCATTGCGCAATTTTCTAGTCAGGTAAACTGTCATATTCTTAACCCTGTCATAGGAAGTGCATAGGGTGCCTACCCATGGGGATTGGTAATGGTTGAGAAATCCGTAAAACATTTTTTGTTCGCAGACGATTGCTTGGGCCTGGTTGGTAGAAATTTTGCGGACTATCTCCGGAATGCAAGATCCTTTCACGATTTCATCGACGTCGGAGATCAAAATAACATCATTCTTGTGGCAGTCTTTTAAGCCGCGCATAATCTGTTCTCTCTGAAAATATTCTCTGTCCCAAGGGTTTTCTGTTTCCAGCTTTTCTTCGACGACAACATGAATGATCTTGTCCTTAAAAGCATCATAGCGGCTTGCATTCTCTGCAAAATAAAGAGGTTTGGATTTCCCGCGGAATGTCTCCATTGCCTCCACGATCACAAAATGATCGACGTAAGGGGCCATTTCATGAAGCCGTATGTCTAAAAGTTCGAGTTCATTGAAGAATAGAAAGCAGTCGTAGACTTTGGGCTTTTCTATGGAGGATTTAGGCCAAAGGAGTAAAGAAACGAAAAGGCACAATACGCCTACGCTAAGAAAGAGTAGTTTTTTCATGCCTAAAAATTAAAACTTCTGTTGCATTTTTGTCTTGCAAAATAATTTTTTCTGCCCAAACCTCGAAGGTGTCTTTCAACTCCTTTGTATTACGGAGGTACTTATGAAAAGATTGGCTTTCTTAGTAATGGATGTTCTCATCCTACTGGTGGCACAGCTCAATGCGGATGTGATGCTTAATGCCACTTATTCTGTCGATAGTGTTTGGGCAACAGCGTTTCAAACAACTGTGACCCTTACGAACACGACAGCAACGCCTGTCACTGCATGGACTGCTTCATTTGCAATACCACAGGGATATGTTTTAAGTTCCTATGTTTCCAATGGATCATTCTCAGTGAATGGACAAAGTGTAACCGTGCATAATCTTTCAAGTAATGCGACAATTTCAGCAGGTGCTTCAACGACGTTTACCGTGATTATCAATATGCCGCAGTCTGCACCCACTGTGCTCAATCAACTTCAAGCTTCTGGTACTGGATCTGGACCTACTCCGCCGTCGCCACCGCCTTCTTTTTCTGCTCCCGTTCTCCAGACCATTTCTGTCCCGAGCGGATCGAACTCTTATACAGTTTCTTGGAGCGCAGTAATGAGTGCGCAATCCTATACATTGCAAGAATCTATGATGAGTGATTTTACTACTTTTCAAACCCTTTACAATGGACCTAGCACCTCTTTCCAAGTGATGAACAAACCGGCGGGAACATATTATTATCGAGTTCTCGCAACAGCTGTAAGCAATCCAAGCAATATTCAAAGCACCACCATTACGGTGAAACCTCCTGTTACAACAGGAGTGGAGCATTCCGCCTGGTATATCGATTGGACAAGCTGGTTTAATGGGCCTCCATTTGTTATCCCCTCAGGAAACGATATGTTAAATATCTTTGTTGGGCAGCTCATGTTTGATGCAAGTGGAAAACCCACCATAGGAGGATTCGGGAATTTAACACCTTCTCAAATCGATGCCTTTACTGCTTATTGCCATGCACACACACCTCGTATTGGCGTCAAGGTGTCCATTGGCGGTGCAGGAGGAATGTATGATCGGTGTTGGGACCTTTTAACTACTGCAAATGTCCAAGTTTTTGCACAAGGCATGGTCGACTATTGCCATGCGCATGGTTTAGACGGTGTCGATTTTGATTACGAAGAATTTGCTTCCTCGGATCAAGAAGTTTTGGTCGGATCTTTGATTAAAAACTTCAAGCAGATCGCGCCTCAATTGCAAACAAGCCTCTGTACAAATGCAGGATTTGGTCCTAATTATCCGTGGCAAGCTGTTGTGAAAACGATTTTTGATGCAGCGATGCTAGGGCCGGGTAATTGCGCGGTGGATCGGTTGTATATCATGTCCTATTACGACCCCATGCAATCCGAAGAAGCTTGGATTACGGGTTGGGCCAATTGGGTTATCCAGAGCTATGGCTTTACTCCTGCACGAGTATGTGTAGGCATCGATGATTTTGATGCACATGCATATGACCCAGTGCAATTTGCTGCTTGGGCTGCTAGTCAGGGATATAGCACTGCCCATTGGGCTTTTGATCCCGCTCGTCCTTAAAAAAGGGACGTTTAACGCGAGCTTGTTTGCAAGCTCGCGTTATTATTTTCTAAAAAAGCGCGAAGCGCTTCGATTCTAACGCGGTTGACACCGCCATCTCCATAACCCACGCGGGATGCCGAGCGGACTTTGACTATACCTTTTGCCCTATCAATGGCAAATTCTAGATCGTCCTTAAATCGCATGAGCGGCGTTGTGACTACGACGTGCATGTAGTCTGGAGTTTTTTGGACAACTGTTGCGATGTAATGGCTTTCTAAAAACGCTTGGATTTGGTCCAAAATGTTTTCAGAAGAGAAGGGAAGCGGTGCGATATAATTGGGTTCATTGTGGCAGCAGCACACGCAATTGGGTCTTTTGGGGCAGGGGTGCAATTTGCCATTAATCAGCCCCGTTGAGCTGGGCATGTGCAAATTCTGCCAAAAGAGAAAACAAATAATTACAATGAACACGATCGCTATGAATAACAACCAGCGCATAATTTCCTTTTGGGTTTTTTAGTTGATTCTATAACGTAGTACAAAAAGTTTCAATGCGAGGTTGCAATGTTTGATTTTCCTGCAGAGCCAATTACATCCGAAGCGTCTACAGAGGTAGTCTGCTTTCCTTCAGAGACTTTTAAGCAAAATGCGAATGTTAAAACGCTAACACTTTTTGAAAAAGCTGCAAATGATCGGGAGGCCTTTTGGGCAGAGCAAGCAAAATGTTTGGATTGGTTTTTTGCTTGGGACAAAGTGCTCGAATGGAATCCACCTTACGCCAAATGGTTTGTCGGTGGCAAGCTCAATGCTTGTTTTAACTGTCTTGATCGGCACATGGATACGCCCGTACAGAGTAAGACGGCCCTGATTTGGGAAGGAGAGAGGGGAGAAGAAAGGATTCTTACCTATGAAGAGCTTTACAACGAAGTGAATCGATTCAGTAACGTGCTGAAAAATTTAGGAATACAAAGGGGAGATAAGGTAGCCATTTACATGCCGATGGTGCCGGAAGCAGTAGTTGCTATGCTCAGCTGCGCACGCATCGGAGCTGTTCATACCGTGATCTTTGCAGGGTTTTCCGCAGACTCTGTTAGAGATCGAATTTTAGATGCAGGAGCTAAACTGCTTATCACTGCGGATGGAGGGTTTCGCAAGGGAAAAATTGTTCCTCTGAAAGAGACAGCGGACGTTGCAATTGAAAACACTCCCTGCGTCAACGGTGTCGTTGTGTTAAAGCACACAGGACATCCTGTAAGCATGCAAAGTCATAGAGACCACTGGTATGATTCATTGATGAATGCTGCGGAGCCAAAATGCCCTTGCGAGATTATGGATGCGGAAGATGAGCTGTTCATTTTGTATACCTCAGGGACCACTGGCAAACCTAAGGGAGTTGTCCACACCACAGGCGGATACATGGTGGGATCTACCATGAGCACGCGCTGGGTATTCGATATCAAACCTTCCGATGTGTATTGGTGCACAGCAGATATTGGGTGGATCACAGGGCATAGTTGCGTTGTTTACGGCCCGCTTTCTAATGGAATGACACAGCTGATTTATGAAGGAATGCCCGACTTCCCAGAGAGAAATCGATTTTGGAAGTTGATTGAGAAATATGGGGTCTCGATCCTTTACACGGCGCCAACAGCTATCCGAACATTTATGAAATGGGGAGAGCAGTGGCCTCAAAGCTGCGATCTCTCTTCTCTTCGCGTCTTAGGATCTGCAGGCGAGCCGATCAATCCCGAAGCATGGATGTGGTATTATCAGTACATTGGACAAGGAAAATGTCCCATCATCGATACCTGGTGGCAAACCGAGACTGGAAGTTTGATGATCTCTCCGATCGCAGGTTTGACTCCTTTAAAACCAGGAAGTGCTACGCGATCCCTCCCGGGGATTGATGTTGCCGTTGTGGATGAGCAAGGCAATTCGGTCTCTTCAGGATATTTAGCCATCACATCTCCTTGGCCCTCGATGCTCAGAGGCATTTACAATGATCCCGTTCGCTACGAAGAAACCTATTGGAAAAAGTGGAGGAACGGATATTACTTTACGGGTGATGGCGCTAAACAAGATGATGATGGCTATCTTTGGCTGACAGGGCGCATCGATGATGTCATCAATGTTTCCGGCCACCGCTTAGGCACCATGGAAATTGAAAGCGCTCTTGTCGATCACAAAAGTGTCGCTGAAGCTGCTGTCATTGGCATTTCTCATGACATTAAGGGACAGGCGATCGTAGCTTTTGTGACCCTTAAAGAAGGCCAGGAGCAAACAGCCAGTCTTGAGGACAGTTTAAAGGAGCACGTGGTCAAAAAAATCGGAGCGCTTGCAAGGCCAGAGAGAATTATTTTTATTTGCGATCTTCCTAAAACGCGCAGCGGTAAGATTATCAGAAGACTTTTGCGAGATATTGCTGAGGGACGCGTTATCGGGGACGTAACGACATTGTCAGATCCTTCCGTCATTGCAGAGATTAAGCACCAGTATCAAGAAGATTAATTAACACTTTCCTCAGATATGAAATATTTGTTATATCCTTAAGCTCCGTGCTACTTTTTTGAGAAGTGCGGAGAACAACCCTTAATCTTAAGAGAGGTTTGAGATGATTCCATCAATGTTACGAATGACAGCATTTGTTATGTGTGGAACGTGTGTTCTACAGGCCGCGACTCCTGACATTAGCAATATGAATAACTGCATCGCAGATATTCGTCACGCTGCAGCTCATCCCCCAAGCGTACTCACGTTTGACTCTTACACATCGGATTATCATCGACTCATTGCTGATTTACAGACAGCGATGTCTCATTTGCCGCACGTTTACCAAGAAGTTGCAGCAAAGCCGCTTATTCAATTTTTGCAAAATCTTGGAGAATCCCATTTTCTGCAAGTATTTGGAGGAGATCCGCAAGATGAACAAACAGCCACCTTGCAGCAAATCATTCCTGACGCAGTTCTTTCCATTTTGTCGTATCAGGGACAACCATCTCTAGGAATCAATGCCTTTGAAGAAATCGTTAGTGATCTCTACGATGGTTTCTTGAGCGATGAGGTGCGTGTCGGTAAGCAAACAGGGCATCCCATCGATCCTCCCACTTATGGAGTGATCCCTCCTCTTGTAAAATTCGGAAATGCAGATGCCGGACCCTATACATGGCCTGGCGATGCAACAAAAGAGATCCTTGGAATGGGCTGCGGTGTCGTTAGCCTTCCTCCAGAGCAGATGAGCGGCGGACTGATTGCATGGTCTTGTTTGGGACATGAGACAGGCGGACATGATGTGTTGCATGCCGATCAGGGCCTTTTGGATGAACTTGCACAAAAAGTTTATTCAGCGCTTTTACAGCGATTCAATTCTCAAGCACTCGCTGATTATTGGGCTAGCTGTATAGATGAGACCACTTCAGATATTTGTGGATATCTCAATATGGGTCCAAGTCTTGGCGTAGGACTGATTGGATACTTCCGCGCATTAGGGGATGGCAAATTAAGAAGTGTTGGCTCTTCGGATGATCCTCATCCCATCGATTTGCTAAGAGGCTATTTAGCTGCAGCAGTCGTGAAGCGTCTGCATTTTAGAGACGCTGCGGCGTGGAGTCGCGCGATTTCTGCAGAAACCAAAAAAGATAATGCGACGCTCCATTTGGTTCAATCCAACGGACACTATTCTGCATTTCCCGTTTCCTTTATTACAGCTGTTGCATCGACAGATGTGGTTGCGCAGACCATCATGACCTCAAAGCTTACTGCTTTGCAGGGACACTCCCTGCAGGAGCTTCAAGATTGGACAGACAATGATCAAGCGGTTGTAGATAACCTTGTTTCCATCTTAAAAACTAATGGCCAGCTGCCAAGTAGTTTAAAAGGCCCAGGGTTTTACGCAGCCTATGTTATCGCAGCGGCAACACAAGCGGCTTTCCAAAATGGAGCGCAGCTTCCCCAGCTCTTTAAGGAAATGCAAAGTTTCCTAGCTACAATGCATCTTGATAATCCCACTTGGTCAACGACGCCCACCAATCATTCCATCGCTTTTATTGAGCAAGGATTGAAGACAGCAGGTGAAACAATAGGCAATACCGCCTTGCGTCCGCTCATTCCATGCATGCCGCAAGCTGTCAATGAATAATTGACTTTTTTTTGGGGAAGAACAGGCTGCAAAGCTTGTTCTTCCTTTACTAGATAGGCCAAAATAGTCTTGTAAATCGATAGAAACTTAATTCAGAGAAGGTCTCTAAGCCATATGACCAGTAAAAAATTAAGCCTCTTTGCCATCGTGATGATGAATGTAGTCATCGTGGCTTCATTGCAGATTATGACGGCAACGGCAGTCTATGGATATGCGCTGTTTTTTTGTTACCTCATAGCTGCGATTTCTTTTTTAATTCCCTGCATTCTGATCATCTCAGAGCTTGCAACGGCGCATCCTATCACTGGAGGATCTTATATCTGGGTAGAAAAGGCGCTTGGGAAAAAATGGGGCTTTTTTGCTGCAGGCATCCAATGGCTGTGTAATTTAATCTGGTATCCCACGATTTTTTTTCTGATTGCCACCGTCTTTGGCTATTTGATTGTCCCAGATTTTGCCAATCATAAACTCTATACTTTGGGCGGCGGAGTTTTTTTCTTTTGGGTGATTACATTGCTAAACACTTTTGGTATTCGCGTGTCGAGTTTTGTCAGCACACTCAGTGCAATCATTGGTATTCTCTTGCCCACGGCTTTATTAATTTGCTTTGGAATTTTTTGGGTGCTCAAAGGATCTCCCAATCAGCTCGCTCCTCAGTGGGTTCCCGATTTTAACGATTTTTCGCGCTGGGCTTTTCTGACACAGATCATCATCAGCTTAATAGGCATTGAACTGTCCGCAGTCCATGCAGGTGATATTCAAAACCCCAAACGTACGATTCCAAAAGCCTTCATTTATTCTTCGGTTGTGATTCTATTCATTGTGATAGCAGCTCCTCTTTCTATCGGGCTTGTCATTCCCTCTCAGCAAATCAGTATCGTGTCGGGCCTTGTCGATGCGCTTCAAATTTTCTTCCAAAGCTTTCACGTCCCCCCATTTATCTTCTTGACCGTTTTAGCCTTAGTATTCATTGGCAATATAGGAACAGTCACCGGATGGATGATTAGTTCTACACGGGGAATGTATGTGGCAAGCAAGGGGTGCGCCATGCCTTCTTTGTTTCAACTCACCAACCGCTACAAAGCACCGCTTGGCATCTTGCTTTTAGAAGCCATTATATTTACTTGCCTCTGCGGACTATTTACTCTATCTAGCGTCGATAATATCTATTGGATTTTGCTCGCGCTGGGCTCCCAAATTAATCTTCTCTATTACGTTCTGATCTTCATTTCAGCAATCAAACTGAAGAAAGAACTTTCTTCTACTGCCTCCTCCTTCTGCATTCCTGGAGGAACAAAAGGAACCGCAGTGGCAGCGGTGCTAGGCTCCGCCACTTGTTTACTCGCCATCTTCTTTGGCTTTTTTCCTCCTAGCACAGGTGAGGTGCAAGAAGGCGCTTTTGTTTATCCCATCGCCTTATCCGTAGGGATTTTACTTAGCCTTGCTTTTCCCTTCATTCTGCTCAAACTATCCCATAAAAAATCAAAAGACCTTGCGTAGCACTTTCTAAGGTAACACAATTCCATTGAGTTCTTTGATTTTCAATTGTCCATCGCAATATTCCAGAAGAAGAGCGCCAGTATGCTGGACTGCAATCTCTACTGCATGGCAGTCCAAATGGAGTAATTCTTTCACGATGTTTCCGATCACTTGCTCATGGGTAACAATCAAAACTGTCTCATTTTGATGCTTCTTTACGATCTCATTTAAAAAATGAAAGATCCTTTCGCACATCATGGGATCTGTTTCCGTATCCATTTTGTCTTCTTGCGGGGCAGCGGAATATTCGATTTCGAGATGGCCTTGCCATTTTCCTCGATGACGCTCTCGAATGCGTGATTCAGCGCGCACCTCTAAATCGCGATTTTGTGTGATGATCTGCGCTGTTTCATAGGCGCGTGGCAGATCGGAAGAATAGCAGGCATCAAACGGGATCTCTTGGAGCAAAGCGCCCTTGGCAGCAGCTTGCTGTCTGCCTATTTCATTCAAAACAACAGGCAGCTGCCCTTGGATTCTTTTTTCGACATTCCAATCGGTTTGTCCATGTCTGATGAGGTAAAAAATGACTTTATTTGAAGAGAAAGAATGATCGCTTTCTGCTGAAAGATGAAGAAAAGGGGATATAATGAAAATGAAAGATAAGAAGATATTTTTCGTCATTTTGAGCCTCTGAACCTATCTCACTAAAATTTTTCGTCGATTTTCGGGATTATTTTGGCCGCTTTTTGAATCCTTTGCTGGGGGTAATATACGCATGTTGACATAACCCCCAGCAAAGGATTCAAAAAGCGGCTCAAAAGAACCCGAAAATCGACTGAAACTTTTTAGTGAGATAGGTTCCTATTTGTTCCCATGTTTTGGTTTAAGAAAAGAGCGTTTCCTTGCCAATAAGGGGCGATTTCGCTCCAGATTTCAGTAAAGCCTCTGGCCTCAAGCCAGTTTTTCAGGCTTTCGTAAAGAACGCCTTCCTCCCAGAAATTTTGTAGGTTGACCTCGGTATAGATGAGCGTGATGTTGGAAAGATGCCTTTGAAGGCCTTCGAGCGCATTGAGTTCATTGCCTTCTAAATCAAACCAGAGGAAATCTACTTTGGAAATCCTTTGCTCATCTAACCAATCATCCAGTTGGATCGTTTGAACCCTAATGGGATTCATTTTGTCTGCATGGAAATAAATATCATTAAAACTATCCGTAGGAGGTAGGAGACTGCTTGCGCCACCTG
>JAHFTO010000025.1:0-18239 GCA_023269355.1 Chlamydiota bacterium
TCGAGTGCGGGGCTCAAGCTTCCCATGGAGATAACTGCTATCAAGCATTATTACACTTAAGTATCGTAACAAAAAATCCTGAATTTATTGAACTTGGCATTCAAGCGGGAGCAACCCCCCGTTCTAACGCTATTCACACCTCCTGCGAAATGACTTTAGAAACAGGTGATCTCTATTACATAAAAGCATTATTGCGTGCAGATCCAGATACCCAACACTTGATTCGTTATGATTTAGCAGGGCTTGCAAAGGGACGCATCGTTCCCGAAGAATTGCGCCAAAACCTAATTAAGCTAGTAGGATTTAAAGGGCGCGATTTTTTCAAATGATTGAACCATCTTCACAAAGTGGCGCACATGTTCAAAAGGAATATCGGGCATCACTCCATGGCCAAGGTTCACAATGAAACCACGCTCTCCTTGCATCGAGTCAAGCAGCTCCTTGACTCCCCTTTCTATGTCTTGCAAGGGCGACTTTAAGAACTCCGGATCAAAATTCCCCTGCACGGCAATCCCTTGCGGAACCTTGCTACGCAGCTCTTTCATCGGCGCATGCCAATCAAAACTAATCCCCGCAGGTTTAATCCTTGCAAGCTCTGCAGCCCTCAGCGAAGAGCTGCGGCAAAAGAGTATGACGGGAACTCTGCTAGGGCGCAGAGCATCTACAATCTGCTGCAAATAGAAAGCTGAGAATTCTGCAAACTGCGCATCATCCAAGACATTTGCCCAAGAATCAAACACTTGAATCACATCGACACCAGCTTGAATTTGCTCTTTGAGATAGGCAATAATGGCCTGTGTGATCTTCTCCAATAACAAATGAAAAGACTCTGGATCCTCTAGCATCCATTTTTTCGTGCGCTCGAAGGAGCTGTGATTAAAAGAATCGATAAAATAACTGGCGAGAGTAAAAGGCCCGCCGCTAAAACCAATCAGCGGTACATCGATCTCTGGTTTCACCCGGCGGATGGTATCAAAGACGTAATGAAGCGTATCTTTGACAGAAAGAGTAGGCAACGCCTCGACTTGTGCCGCGGTGTGAATGGGTGGAAACACCTGAGGTCCTCCCTGATCGGGAAAGCGAATTTCAAGACCTAAGGCTTCTGCGATGACAAGAATATCAGAAAATAAAATGGCAGCATCAACTCCCAAATGCTCCACAGGCTGGCGCGTCACCGCTGCTGCAAGCTCAGGTTGGTGGAACATCTCCCAAAGGGAATGTTTTTCTCTTAGAGCGCGATACTGCGGCATATAGCGCCCCGCTTGTCTCATCAGCCAAACGGGAGGGCGTGGAACTTCTTCGCAGTGTAGCGCTCTTAAGAGAAGATCATTCATTTTAAAAGTCTGTCCAGAATGGAATCGACGGTAAAGCCAAACTCTGCCGCCAGATCGCTCATCGGAGCTGATTCGCCAAAGGTATCGATGCTAATTGCAATCCCTTCAGGACCGATCCATT
The DNA here is from genome assembly GCA_023269355.1 of Chlamydiota bacterium. Classification (GTDB taxonomy): domain Bacteria; phylum Chlamydiota; class Chlamydiia; order Chlamydiales; family Rhabdochlamydiaceae; genus CAJCIW01. Next base: position 1,456 of record JAHFTO010000025.1, read on the forward strand.
TAGACCATCCGAAACTGACAGCCGCTTCAATGCTGACCCTGCGGCCTAAATCTCCACCAATGACGCTCTTCTTGTATTCTTCGCTTTGCGCTTCAAAAATCTCCCAGCACGGCATCGAAATGACGCGGACCGCTTTGCCGATCTTTTCTAATGCCGCAGCCACATCTAAGGCAAGCGACACTTCTGATCCTGTTGCAATCAAAGTAAAGTCCGGTTTTGCGGATTCTTTTTTGATAATATAGGCACCCTTAGCCATTCCTTGCTCGTAAGGTACTTTGCAAGCTGCAATCTCTGCCAGGTTCTGGCGAGAAAGGATGATCGCAGTGGGGCCGCGATAGCGCAATGCTGCAATCCAAGCCATTTTGACTTCATTAGCCTCCGCTGGACGGATCACGTGCAAATTGGGAATCGTGCGCAAGGAAGCACAATGTTCCACCGGTTGGTGAGTCGGGCCGTCTTCACCGAGGAAAATAGAGTCATGTGTGAATTGATAGATCACCTGCACTTTGGAAAGCGCAGCCAAGCGAATCGCATTGCGCATATAATCAGAAAATGTGAGGAATGTGCCGATGTAAGGGACGATCATGTCGGTTTGAGAGAGACCTGTGGCAATGCTTGCCATTCCAAATTCGCGAATCCCGTATTTGATGTTGCGGCCAGAAAATTCCCCTTTGGCAAGGATCGAGTATTTTTTCATCATCGTCATATCAGAACCCGACAAGTCTGCAGATCCTCCGATGAGCTGAGGAAGCAATTCCCCCAATTTATTCAGCACGACATTAGAAGAGCTGCGCGTTGCCATCGGGCTCTTCACTTCCAATTTGTGCAGCTCCTCTTCCAGATCAGCCGGTAGCCTCTTTTCGACCATTTGCATGAACTGCTTTGCAAGATCGGTCTTTGTATCAGAGAACCGTCGGTACATCTCTTTCCATTTCTGCTCCAAAGCAGCATCCTTGACTAGCTTCTGCTCGAAATAGGTATACACCGATTGAGGAACATAAAACTCTTCTTCCGGAAGGCCAAGTGCTTTTTTCGTCGCTTCCACCTCTTCTGCTCCGAGAGGTGATCCATGGACTTTGTGCGTCCCCGCCTTATTAGGAGATCCCTTGCCAATCACCGTATGCATGATCACAAGCGTCGGCTTGGTCTGTTGGTCCCGAAGATGAAAGAAGATTTTCTCCATCTGATCAAAATCATATCCATCGAGCTCAAACACTTCCCAGCCATAGGCCAAATAGCGCATCTTCGTATCTTCTGAACCCGACTCCGCAAGAAATCCATCTAAAGTGATCTTATTGGCATCGTGAATCAGAACGAGGTTGTCCAAGCACAAGTGCCCTGCAAATGCAGAAGCCTCGGAAGAAACCCCTTCCATCAAGCAGCCATCTCCTGCCAGACAGTAGACCTTGCTATTCAAAAGCGGAAATTCTGGAGAGTTAAAACGCTCTTCCAAAAGTTTTAGACCCAAAGCCTGTCCTACCGCATTGCCCACGCCTTGTCCAAGCGGCCCTGTCGTTGCTTCCACGCCATCGGTGATATGGAATTCGGGATGGCCAGGTGTTTTAGAATGAAGCTGACGGAAACGCTTGATTTCATCCATCGAAAGACCAAATCCCGACAGGTGCAACAATGAGTAAAGGAGCATCGAGCCATGGCCAGCAGAGAGAACAAAACGATCACGATTTAGCCATTTGGGACTTTTTGGGTTATGGCGGAGCAGTACTCCGTATAAAAAGGCCCCAAATTCTGCGCATCCCATCGGAAGTCCGGGATGGCCGGAATTGGCCTTCTGAACAGCCTCCATAGACAGCTCGCGAATGGTATTGGCAATCTTACTAAGCTGCTTCTTTAACTCTGCGTCCATGCAAAAAACTCCTGAATTTTTTTCTTTAAAATGAGAATCATACAAGGAGCGGAAAATATTTAGAAGGGGGAATTTAGAGGGGTTTTTTGGAGTGTACTCCAAAATTCTGCCTTTTTTAAGACCAAAGGAAGTGACAAGTAATTATTTTAACCCTTCCGTTTTTAAATTAATATTATTAACACTCATGATTCACTCATTAATCTAAGTTCAATTTTTTTTATAACACACACTAAATCAACACCTTACAACGTGACGAATGTTTTATTTTTTAGTTGAAATAAAGTATATTATTATATATAATAAACGATAAATTAAATAAAAAGACTACTTTATTAGCCAAGTTAATTAAATAAATTTTTACAGCAAAGGAGATTAATATGACAATTACAAGTTCAATCATTCCAGCTTCATGCATGGATGCAGACATCTGCATCATATCCTTTTTGGATAATAACAGCGTTGTGATGTTAAGCGGGGTTAATAAATGTGCTTATTTCACACTTTCAAACCTCTTCTTTGAAAAGCTGTTTAATGCGCAGCATCCTTCCTTAGCGAGATACAAGAACATCTATACATCACTGAAGAACTTTTATCCTAATTATTGCTGGAAAGTTATTGTATGTGTAAGTTCAAGGCCAACTTTAGCCATTCCCCCTTCTGCACTTAAAGAAGCCCTTCCAGTTATTCTTAATTCATTATCCACAAGAAAATCTCAGCGCGAAATCGAACTAAAGCAAATTTGCGGCTCCGGTTATCAGGACCCAAATTCTCCCATTCACATAGCTTGGGTAGCTTTTTCGGAAGCAATCCAAGAACAAGAAAACAATGCCTCTCTTATAAAAGAACAATATCTAGCCGCTCAACAAGCAGCAAGAGAATTAGATGATTGGTCCTTAGCGAGAGGGCCCGCGATGGACAAATTACTTCTTGAAATCCATTCTGCAGTAGATTTGTTATATATTTGTAAACTTATTTCTAAGAATAGAGATCGCATTCTTAATGAAGGAATCAATCATTTTACAGATGAAGAACTTCATCCTTTGATTAAATGTCATTTTCCAATCTATCGTTCAGTGGCTGAATATATGTCTGAATTAGTAAAAAAACTCACAGAAATTGATATTCTACATAAAAAATGCAAAGAACCATCAAATAAATCAGCGCAATTAAGGAAGGAATATTTAACTCTAGAAAGGACAAGAGTTGAATATACAAGAATATTATCAGTGCTTAACGACATATTGGATGATTTCAATCGACCATTCGAGAAATGTAACGGAGCAGGACTCCCTTTATATCTTGATGGAAGTACTGCTAGTAATTTTAGCTGGACCATATCAAGCGAGTTTTGGGAACCAATCAATACAGATCACAAAGATGCAAACGCTATAGAAGCAATATTCTCGTTGCTACCTAATCTAGATGAGTGCCTAACTCTCATCCAAAAAATCGTCAACAAAGAACAAGAGGCTACCCCTGAAGCCCTTGAGAGCATTGCAAGTTTCATTAATTCATGTTGCAATCGGAGCTACCTTACATTTGACGAAGGTAAGACTGTACGCGAAGCCATTTGGCAAAGATTATACGCACAGTGCGCCAACGGGGCCATCCCAAAAGACGATTGGGCAGAGACTCATTTCTCTGAGTTTTTGCCAGAATTAGCTTCGATTATAAAGATTATAACCGCCGAAGCAAAAACCGACTTAAACAGTTTTCATGACAAGCTATAATAATAACTAAACAAAATAACAATATATTAAAAAATGGAGATTATATGTCAATTACAAGCTCAATATTTTCAGGCTCGATCCCTGAAATAGATAACCGTATCATCACATTTGCAGATAGTTGCAGCCTCGTGTCATTAAGCGGGGTAAATAACCGTGCTTATATTGTTCTTTCCAACCAGTTTTTCAAAGAGCGTTTCTACAAAGAAAACGCCCATTTCCAGGGATGCAAGAACATCTATATAACAATTCAGAACTTTTATCCTGATTATTGCTGGAAAGTTGTCATTTATTTTAGTTCAAGCTTATGTGCAAAGCAAAACAACGACTTAGCCCCTTGTGCATTTAAAGAAGCGATTCCTGCCATTCGCGTGACATTGTCATCGAGAAAATCACAGTGTGAAATCGAATTAAAGGCAATTTGCGGCTCTTATTACCAAGACCCAAGTTCTCCCATTCACCAAGCGTGGGTAGCTTTCACTGAAGCGGAGCAAGAAGAAAAAGACCATCCTCATTTGATCGAGGAAAAGCACCAGGCTTATTTAGCGGCAAAAAAAGAGTTTGAAGATTGGCGCACAAAAACGAACGAGTTAATCGTTACTCTGCTTCAAGATATCCATCCCGAGGAAAGTCAGGTGGTAGTTCTTCAGGCGATTACTAATTATAAAGAACTCATTCTTAATGAAGAGTCCAGTGTGGAATTTGCGGATGTACCAGATGATGAGCTACTTCCTTTGATCAAATGTCATCTTCCTTGCTATCGTGTAATTGCTAATTGCCTTATTGAAACGGAAACAAAAGAAACGAATATGTTCACTTTACGGGATGAATACCTTGCAGCGAGGGAAAAAACCAGAGAATTAAAGAGTAAATATCTGACCCTGGAAATATCAAGAAGGCAATGCGAAAATAAGATATTGGGTATTGAGCTTGACTTAGATCTCCTCAATATTGAGTTTAACCCCTATGCGTTGTGGCAGCGCCCAGCAAGTATGGAATCTGTGTTTAATGAAATGTTCTACCAGCCAATGTGTTCCGAACTTAGAAAAGTAAGAGACGCGGAAGAAATAGCAGGCTCGATAAAGCCCTTAAAAAACTGCTGCTCTCTCATTCAAAAGGTGATCAATAAGGAAGAAGAGGCCACTCCAGCCGTCCTTCAGTCCATTGCCGATTTAATCAATTCATGTAGCAAATATGATACGGCTTATTCAACGAATTTACAACAAAGAATTTGGAGAAATTTATTCTACGCGAGCGCAAACGGTAACCCAGAAGTCAATTGGGCTGAAAACCATTTTTCTGAATTTTTACCTCAGTTGAATTTGGTCATCGAGAAAATAATAAGTCTTCGGCAATCTTGTTTAGATTCTTTAAAATAGAACGGACTCAAGATTGAGTAAATTAAGAATCTAAGCCCTCTAAGCACACTCATTGCATGGGCCTTATAAAAGGGCCCCATGCATTGGCTACTCGTCCGCTTCAGTACCCTTGAAGAAAAAGGTGACATTTCTTCTCCCATTGTGATATCCTTCCCTCTACATTCTCCCTATCCTAATTAGGAAAAAGTTTATGATTTCACAAGAGATCCGCCGCAACTTTCTCAAATATTTTAAAGATAAAGGCCACACTATCGTTGCCTCTTCCCCTGTTGTTCCCCATGACGACCCCACTTTGCTCTTCATCAACGCGGGAATGAACCAATTCAAAGATGTCTTTTTGGGTAAAGCCAAACGAGAGTACACACGGGCGGCGACCTCGCAAAAATGCATCCGCGTCGGCGGCAAGCACAACGACCTCGACAACGTCGGCCATACTGCTCGCCACCTCACCTTCTTCGAGATGCTGGGTAATTTTTCCTTTGGGGACTACTTCAAAAAAGAAGCCATTACTTACGCCTGGGACGTCACTACAAAAATTTTTGGATTCGACCCTGAGCACGTCTGGATCTCGATTTTTCGCGAAGACGATGAAGCCTTTGAACTATGGAAAACAATCGTCCCTGAGAAGAAGATCGTCCGCATGGATGAGAAAGATAATTTTTGGACCATGGGCGATACGGGACCTTGCGGACCTTGCTCTGAGCTCTACTTCGATCGCGGAGAAAAGTACGGCAGCGCAAAATCCCCTAAAGAAGATGTCGAAGGCACTCGTTTCCTAGAGTTTTGGAATTTGGTTTTCATGCAGTTCAACAGAGACAAATCGGGAAAAATGACCGATCTGCCCAAACAGTCGATCGATACAGGCTCTGGTTTGGAGCGCGTCGCAGCGCTCAAAATGGGCGTGGATACACTCTTTGCAACGGATATCTTGCGCGAACTCATTGCCCAAATCGAAAACGTCAGCGGTAAAAAATATAATCCCAATGATCCCGTGCTCGCACCTGCTTTCCACGTCATCTCCGACCACATCCGCTCTCTTGCTTTTGCAATGGCAGACGGCGCGCAGCCGAGCAACGTCGAAAGAGGCTACATCCTGCGCAAACTGCTCCGAAGAGCTGTGCGTTACGGCCGAATGCTTGGCATGCAAGATCCCTTCTTGGCAAACATCCTACCTCGACTGATCGAAAGCATGGGCCCCGACTACCACGAACTGCAGACCGCTCAGGCGCGTATCGCAGAAGTTCTCACTTTGGAAGAGGAATCCTTCATCCGCACGTTAAAACGGGGCGGCAATATTTTAAGCTCCGTCATCGAACACGCTCAAAAAAGTGCAAGCAAACAGATTACCGGCGAAGAGGCGTTCAAACTCAAAGACACCTATGGATTTCCCCTCGAAGAAATCTTACTGATCGCCAAAGACACTGGCCTGCAAGTCAACTTAGACGCCTATGAGGTTCTGGAAAACCAAGCGAAGGAACGCTCGCGCAGCGCTCAAACGACGGAGTCTCAAGAAGTCGAAGAAAGCCTATTTAAAGATTATGTGGAAAAACATGGAACCTGTGAGTTTTTAGGCTACGATCAAACCTCCTGCGAAGGAACGATCAAAGCGCTCGTCGTGAATGGGAAATTCGTAAACGCGATGGAAGAAGGACAAGAAGGCTTAGTGCTTTTAGACCGCACCGTGTTCTACGCGGAAAAAGGAGGCCAGTGCGGCGACACGGGGACTTTAACACACCATAAAGCACATTTTAATGTGACAGACTGTAAATCCCCCTATTCTGGCGTCATTATCCATGTGGGTAAACTGGATAAAGGCATTCTCCTTGTTGGAGAACCTGTGTCTTGCGCCCTCAACACAAAACGCCGCCAAGAAATTGCCAATAACCATACAGCAACTCACCTCCTCCACTGGGCGCTACAACAGGTACTCGGTCCCCACATCCGCCAGGCTGGATCGCTTGTCGATCCAAGACGACTTCGCTTTGACTTTAGCCACCACAAAGCGCTCACCAAAGAAGAGATTCGCCAGATCGAAAGTTTAGTCAATGAAAAGATCCGCGAAGGCAAAACAGTTAAATCGTACGAACTCTCTTACGACGAGGCGCAAAAACATCCCGACATCAAACAGTTCTTTGGAGAAAAATACGGCGCTAAAGTGCGCGTGATCGACATCGACTATTCTAAAGAGCTCTGCGGTGGAACCCATACGCATCATGTTTCTACCATCGGTACTTTCCGCATTGCAAAAGAAGGAAGCGTAGCTTCAGGCGTGCGCCGCATCGAAGCTCTCACCGGAAAAGAAGCGGAAAACTTCATTTACGCAGGTGAGGATTTTGCAGAAAAAGCTGCTGAACTGATGAAGGTTCCCGCTGCTAAACTTCTTGAGCGCACTAGCTCTCTTTTAGAAGAGAACAAGCAACTTGGCCACGAACTCAAGCAGTTTAAAAAAGCCTCTTTGCAAACACTTGCTAAAGAGCTGCTCGCTAAAGCGCAAAAAGCAGGCTCCCATGCATTTATTGGCGAAGTAGTGTCCGTCGATGCAGATCTTCTCCCCGAACTGATCGAACAACTGATTGCAGGACTCAAATCAGGCATTGTTCTTCTGGCTACAAAAGCGGAAGGGCGCTGCCAACTCATCGCTCGCATTTCTTCAGATCTCACACAAAAAGGAATGCAGGCTGTACAACTCATTAAAGAGATCGCCCCTGCCATTGGAGGCAGCGGCGGCGGCAAAGCGGAATCCGCACAAGCTGGTGGAAAAAATCCCGAAGGGCTATTAGAGGCCTTCGATAAGGCAAAACAATGGCTAGCCGCAAAGAACTAGAAAAATTACAAAAAGATGCAAGTCTTGAAGCATTCTCAGAGATCGTCCAAAAGGAACCTTCCCTTTTGGTCGAAGAACTTTGGGAAGGTTCTAAGGCCGCTTTAATCTGGCAGATTGCAAGCGCTACGAAGAAACACGTCCTCGTAGTGAGCGCTACAGCAGATGACCGCCTTTATGATGACTTGAATTATTTTTCCCTTCCTGTCGTCGACTTCCCTTCTTGGGAAACGCTCCCCGGTGAAGAAATTGCACCCAGCCCTGATCTTGTCGGCAAGCGTCTGCAGGTCCTGCACTCCCTCATGAATAACAAACAAGCTCACGTGGTTCTAGCTCCCTTGCAAGCCGTGCTGCAAAAACTCCCTGCAAAAGAAGATTTAAAACCTTTGACTCAAAGCTGGAAAAAGGGAACGGCTCTCTCCTTTAATTCTCTTCCTAAACTCCTCTCCGATCTTAGCTACCGCAGATGCCCTGTCGTCTCCGACAAAGGAGAATACGCCTTAAGAGGCGGCATCATCGATCTTTTTCCCCTCTCTTCTCCGGATCCCTACCGCGTGGAATTTTTTGGCGATGAGATTGATCAGATCCGCGCTTTCGATCCCATCTCGCAAAAGTCGACACACAAAGTGGATGAATTTTTTCTTCCCCCCGCATCGGAACTTTTGTCTGATTGCAAACACTCTCTTTTGGACTACCTCGGCAAAAATACGGTGGTGATTTTTGACGACCTTCTGGCTATTGAAGACCGCTGGGTCTCATTAAAAAATTTGCCTGGAGCAAATTCTCCACTCTTTGGTTCCTTCGAGGAGTTTCTAAAAAAGACAAGCTCTTTGCACCAGATCTTCTTCACTCAGCAAAAAATGGAAGAGCTCTCCGACGTGCGCATAGAAAAGAAAATGGGACGGGCTTTTTACAGCGGCAAAGCCCCGCTACAGCCCCTTTCTTTTCAAATTTTAGACCGTTCCTTTGAGGCAAAACGCTGGCAACATCCATTCATTCCTGTTTCTGACTTTTTCTCTCTTTCAGAAAATAAAAGCGCTGCCACTCAAGAAGAAATCCTCCACGCCATGGGCCGCTTTGCCAAATCCTCTTTAAACGTCCATTTCATCTGCTCTACGGAAGCAGAGCAAAATGCCTTTGCAGAAAAAATCAAAACGGACACCATCGCGCTTCCCCAACATACTGAATTTCACCTGGGTTATCTCTCCAGCGGTTTTGTGCTTCCCGATAGCGATGTAGCGATTGTCCCCATGACAGAGCTCAATCACCGCTTAAAACCGCGGCGTCAAAAATGGCGCAATACGTACCATACTCCAGCCTCTGATTTCCATGAACTAGTTCCTGGCGATGTCGTTGTGCATTTTCACAGCGGCATTTCTAAATATTTAGGCATAGAAAAGCGCCCCAACCATGTCGGCTCTGAAACAGAGTTCATGGTCCTTGAATTTGCCGAAGGGAATAAACAATTCGTCCCCGTTCCTCAATCTCATCTGGTGAGCCGCTACATCGGCACCAAAGAAGAAATTCCCACCTTAAGCCAGCTTGGCTCCAACCGCTGGCTAAAAACCCGCAATGCCGCGCAAGCTGCTATCATCGGTTATGCCGACCAACTCATCCGCATGTACGCCGAGCGCGCTGTGCATGGAGGTCATATCTTTCGGCCCGATTCCAATGACATGAACCTCTTTGAATCCGACTTCCCCTTCGTGGAGACAGAAGACCAAGTCAGCTCCATCCACGCCATCAAAGAGGATATGCAGTCGAATAAAGCGATGGACAGATTGATCTGCGGAGATGTCGGCTACGGAAAAACAGAAGTGGCGATGCGCGCTGCGTTTAAAGCAGTCGTCGATGGCAACAAACAAGTTGCTGTCTTAGTGCCCACAACTGTCCTTGCCATGCAGCATTATGAAACATTTTGCCAGCGCATGGCCAATTTCCCCATTCGCATCGGCGTACTCTCTAGATTCCGTTCGCACAAAGAGATCCAAGAAACACTCAAAAAAGCAGCTGATGGACACATCGATATCGTCATCGGCACCCACCGCATCATCAGCAAAGATGTCGTGTTCAAAGATCTCGGCCTGCTCATCATCGACGAAGAACAGCGCTTTGGTGTGCGCGCTAAAGAACATTTAAAAAAAATCAAAACAGGCGTCGATTGCATCACCCTTTCTGCAACGCCCATTCCGCGCACGCTCTACATGTCCCTCATCGGCGCCAAAGAGATCTCCGTTATCAATACACCTCCGCAAGACCGCCTTCCCATCAAATCAATCATTGCAGCGCGAGATCTACAACTCATCAAAAATGCACTCCTGCGCGAGCTCTCACGCGATGGACAAGCCTACTTCATCCACAACCGCATCGAAAGCATCTTCCGCGTCTCTGATGAAATCCAAAAAATGCTCCCCGAAGCAAAAGTCGTCACAGGCCATGGCCAGATGTCCGCCGACGAACTCGACTCTGTCTTTCATGCTTTTAAAAGCGGCCAAGCCGACATCCTTGTCGCCACTACCATCATTGAAAACGGCATCGACATTCCCAACGCCAATACGATCCTCATCGATCGCGCCGACACCTTTGGACTTGCAGACCTCTATCAAATGCGCGGACGCGTCGGCAGATGGAACCGCCCCGCCTACGCCTATTTTCTCATCCCTTCCCGCGAGCTCCCCGAACTCACCCGCCGCCGTCTTCACGCCCTCACCGAGTCATCGGGTTTTGGCGCAGGGATGAAACTTGCCATGCGCGATCTTGAAATCCGCGGCGCTGGCGACATCCTCGGCACAGACCAATCCGGCCAAGTTTCCTCCATCGGATTTCACCTCTACTGCAAGTTGCTGAAAAGAGCGATTGACGCCCTAAAACGAAACAGCGCCCCCTCTCTTACAGAAGTCAAAATGGAATTCCCCTTCGATGCAAGCCTTCCCGAAAGCTACATCAATGAAACATCGCTCCGCATGGAGATCTACCACCGCCTCGGGGAAACGACCCTCATCGAAGAGATCGATGCCATCCTCTCAGAACTCAAGGACCGCTTTGGCCCCTGCCCTCCGCAAGTGCTCTGGCTTTATCACCTCACACGCCTGCGCCTCTTCGCTTCGACCCATCACTTCACCCTTCTCAAATTTGAAAATATCACCTTCACAGCAGAAAGACAGTCTCGCAAAGAGCTCGTGAAGAAAACCCTCCCCTATACAAAGACCAAAAAACCCGCTGAGCTAGAAAGCCAAGTGACCGCATCACTTACGGAAGCGTTTCATCTTAAGAAAACATAGTGGAATGAAAGCTGAGTAGATTTTCAGGACTATTTTTTCAGACTTTTAAGGCATGTTAAGAAGTTCATTAATGTATCGTTGCTAAAATCATTAATTTTACCTGTCATAAGAGCAGAAACCTTTGGAACAGAAATACCAAGAATAGGAGCGATATCCTTCTGAGGCAGATTACTTTCATGGATACCCTTAACAACCTCTGACATCAAATCAGAACGTTTTTTCATCTCTTCTGAATCGACTAAATCAAGATCAGCAAAAATATTGTCTGTTGTTACCGTGATTTTTTTGCTCATATTCCCCTTTTAACAGGATTTTAGGATAGCCAGGATAGAGCATTCACTTCAAGATCCCTGAACAGTCTTGAAGTGAATGCTCTATCCTGGCTATCCTAAAATCCTGTTATTTATTTCTTTGATTGAACGAATTGGATATACGATGAAACTAAAAAACAACTCTGGGATTAGAGAAAGCAATCCCGCCAAAGAACTCCTCGATGAAACATTGATTGATCGCGCCATTTGCGAATGTATTCAAGAAGATGACTTCGAAGGTGTGAACGAAGTGATCGGAATTTATCTCGAAGCACTGAAAAAAACTAACGACTCAGAGCTTTAGGAGTGCCAAGGCCGATGTTGCGGTGATAGGCCCCTTTGACATGCTGCTCTTGCATCTTGCGCGCAGTCTTCAGAATAGCAATCCCCTTCTCGACATGGTCTGCTGTGTATCTGTCATACACAGACTCGGAGCTGCGCTTGGTCTTGACGCCATCTGCATTCAAAGGAAGATCGGAGATCAAAAGCAAAGCGCCCAAAGTGAATTTGCGCTTGTAGCTTGCAGCAAAAAGTGTCGCGCATTCCATTTCAATCGCCTGCGCTTTGGTCGCCTTTAATCGGCTCTTGAACTCTTCATTGAACTCCCAAAAGCGCATGTTGGTTGTATAGGTGATTCCAATATGATACACGGCTTTTTGGAGCTCAAGAACTTCTGTCACCGCTTTTTGCATGAGGAAGTTGGATAAGGCGGGCACATCTGGAGGAAAATAAAAGTCTGACGTCCCTTCACCGCGAATGCTCGCTACGGGAACTAAATAATCGCCGACCTGATAGCGGCGGCGAAGGCCCCCGCACATCCCCAAAAGCAAGCTCGTCTTAATCGGTAAAAAAGAACATAAATCCACGACAAGAGCGGCTGCAGGAGATCCAATTTTAAAGTCCAGGATGCTGATATCGTCTTTTTCAGAGTGAGCAACCTTGAACATGGAGCCCTCAATGATCTTAACATCGCGGCTTTCAGCAAAATAATCGACGTAACGTGGAAAGTTGGTCAGAAGAACATTGGAATGAAAGGAGGAAACCTCGCATCCCGAATAACGCTCTAGAGTATCTTTAGCAAATTGCTGCTCTGAAACTTCCCCAGACATTGAAGACTCCTGTTTTATTTCATCATAGCTGAAAGCTATTCAATCTGCAACCAGAGTATAAAATATTTACTTTAAATCAACTTAACGGATACAATTTAATTTTTAACTTTGGAGACATTTATGAGTACAATAAATCGCGTTGGACAACTTCAAAACTTCTCCAATTGTCCTGCTACCCAGTTCAACGATTGTACATCGTGTATCTGCTCCTACCCCTTGCTCGAGAAAATCTCCACCAACTGGAAAGAGATCTTAATGGATGCAAGCACCATCGTGTGTACCACCTGCCTCGCATTGAGCTTTTTTACAGGCGCTACCTTTTATAGCGCTGCCTTCTTCATCGCATCGATCGCTTCAGCAATCGGCTCCTTTTACATGCGCCAAATCGCTCTCATGACCGACTTAGAAACCACCGCAAAAAATTTAAGAGGTGAAAACAATCGCCTGCATACCATCAATGATCAGCTCGTCCAAAACAACACCGCCTACCGCGAAAATAACCAAACGCTGACCCAAACCAATCAGCGGTTAGACAACCAAGTGACACAACTCTCATTGCATAACACACAGCTCAGAGAAAGCGCTGAAAGAATCCGCTCAGAAATGCTCGTTTTCCAACAAGAAAATATTCATTTACACACCAATGTCAAAGGATTTGATAATAGCCTCCGCGTTCTGGATCAACAAATCGGAAATTCTAAATCTCTTTGCGAGCAAATCGCAAACCACCTCCAAAATCAGCAGCAAGGACTAGGACAACAGTTAGAAACCTTAAGCCAATACCTCCACGAACTGCGCTCAGAAAACAGCGTTTCCCAGCGCATCCAGTCTCTTGCAGTTCTTCAAGACCAAGCAAGACAAGAAAACGAGCGGCTCCACGACATCCGACTTCAATTTGTTCAAGAACGCGCCAATTTCCAAGCCATTCGCGAAGCTCTCGTCAAAGTCAAAACGGAATTCGAACAAGTTGTTCGCAACGCATCCAGCAGCATGCAATCTAACAATCAACAGTTCCAAAACAACAATCAGGCGCTCTCCCAGCAGACCCGACGCATCCAGGATATCCTGACAAGGCATTTCGGGTCTGAGGTGCAAGTTTAAGGTTTCGTCAGAACAAAAATGGCTGTGCAGTGATGTGTGACATACTCTTGACCTAGTTGAGCTGTTGATGTCGCATTATGCTCTGCAAGTTCCTCGTGCGAAGAAAAGCGAGGGCGGAAGCATTCTTTGACAATGAGTCCCGCTTCTTCAATTTCCTTCAGGTACTCCGTTTCAGGATGGTAATAGTTGGGGACTGCTAGCCCAGGCAATTTTCTCCAAATCTCTGCACCCGGTTTTGTCTCCCGTGTCACCTGACAGAGGACGCCGTCGTTCAGGACGAATGAGGCTCGATAAATATCATCCAGTTGTTTCAAGCTGTTTACAATTTCACTGCTGCTGGGATTTTCAGGCAAAAGATGAAGCGCTTTTTGCATTTTCTCTTTAACTGCTAAAGAGCCGTTCGTGAATGCTGTGTCTTGACAAGTGGGCCCTGTCAGAACCACAAGTCCACCGCTCTTAAGAACGCGGGCCATTTCTTTTATATGAGGACCAAGACCAATTGCCTTACCGTGGCTTTGTGTCGTCGATGGTAAATTACATCCTACATTAATGCTGATGATCCGATCGAAAGAGTCATTTGCATAGGGAAGCTCCGCAACATCTCCCACAGTTAAATCGATGCGATCTTCTAGATTCGCTGCTTTAACAGCTTCCTGAGCAAGTAAGATCATTCCCTCTTGCACATCAATGCCGTATACTCTTGCTCCGTTTTGTGCTGCATAAATCGCCCAAGGAGCAGCTCCGCATCCCGCATCAAGAACGATTTGATCGTCCAGGTTTTGTAAATAGCGGAGGAAATAAGGATCTAAGAAAATGGCGCCATCTGGGCCATGTCTATTGTTTGCATAAGCGAGCACACTTTCATTTCCATATTGAGTTCCAGAACTTGTATGACCCAACTCTTGGGCTTGAATAGTTACAGATCCACAAAGAGCAATCAGCGATAAGCAAAAGGGAAGCAATTTCATTTCCAATCTCCGTAAAATTTTGGATGCCAGCATTATATGTTTTAACGAATTTGACAAAAGACAAAATTAAATACTTAGATTAAAAAAATTTCATTGGCTTTACATTTCCACATATTTGTTGTATCAATATGCCGGCAGAACTTCAAATAAGTGGACGAATGCAACTCACCCAATGGCAAAAAGGACTCGCATTTGCACTGATTGCTCCTTTGCTTTATGCGTTGAAATCCGTACTGATTAAATTTGCCCCGCCAACACGAGTAGAATTTTTTGTTTTCTTTCGTTTTATCTTCGACTTTTTATTGTTAATCCCTTTTTTTATCCTCTATCGCAATAAGCTGCACTCTAAACAACTGGGGCTGCACAGTATCCGAGCCATTTTTGCTGCCATCTCTATTGCCTGTTCTGTCTATGGAATTAAACATTTAGCACTTGTGGATGCAGTTTTACTAGAAAGCACCCTACCTCTATTTGTTCCCCTAGTTGCATGGGCGTGGTATGGAAAAAAAATTACCGCTTCCTCCTTTTTCATTCTAATACTCGGCTTTGCGGCAGTATTCATACTGTTGCAACCTAAATTGAATGTTTTACACCTAGCAAGCTTGGCATCGATAGGAGCAGGGCTTTGCTCTGCCATTACTGCAGTTAGTATCGGCAAACTCTCAACGACAGAACACCCGATTGCCTTCCTCTTTTACTTTAATGTATTTTCAGCTGCTCTGACAGCGATCCCTTGCGTCTGCACATGGGAAAGCAATTTCCCTATGGATTCATTCTCTTTTTGGCTGCCCTTTGGGCTTATTTCCTTATGCGGCGTCTTGTACCAATATGCGATCATCAAGGCATACAGCTTGATCCCACTTCACATCACAGGAAATTTGTCTTATTTTGAGGTTTTATTCGGCGCACTTTTTGGCTGGTGGATCTGGGCAGAACCTTTGTCTGCATCGCAGATTTTTGGAGGGGGAATATTGATTGGCTCTGGCCTATTAATGCTCCGCAGAAATCAACAGGACTCTGCACAAAAAACAGTTGCATCTTCTAATAAGGAGTCTGTTTCTTGAAGAACGGAAAATTGTCTTTTCTCCAGATACACTCGGTCGAAATGGATATCGCCGACGGGGGAAAAATAAAGATTTCTGACATGCTTTTTCTGAAGATACGTGTATTGGTATTGATAGAGCGGTGCGACAGGCATTTCTTTCAAAAGAAAAGCCTCTGCTTTTTTCGATAATGCCAGTCGTTTTTCATAGTTAGCTGTTTTTCTATATCGCTTGAGGATATCCTGATATTTGTCATTTTCCCATCCAGAAAAATTTCTTGGCGTATTCCCAAATTCAAACCGCTCTAGGAAATTGATGCTATCTGTATACTGCGAAATAGAACAAAATAAACCCATTTGAAACTGCTGCTTAGGAAGTCTTTGCCAAAACTCCTTAAAAGGCAGTGGCTCTAGTTTAATAGAAATAGGAAATAACTCTTCCCAATACCCTTTCAATAATACCGCTAACCGTGAAAGCTCGTCGGTTGTTTCATAGGTGAGAATCACTTTTAGCCGTTTCATCTTTAATTCTTCTTGAGCTGCTTGAAATAAGGCACTAGCTGCTCTCTGGCATTCTTGAACGACAGGAATACCTTCTGATCCTTGAAGAATGGAGGGAAAAATCCGCCTTGCCGATAACGTTTTTGGCAACAAAAGTCTGTCGAGCAATAGCTCCCTAGGGATAGCTAGTGCAAAGGCCTTGCGCAAATGGACGTTGTGAAAAGGAAATAAGCTGGTGTTAAACCAGCAACCTACTAAGCCCTGTATAGGCTTTATTTTTTTCTCCCTCAGCAGAACAGGAAGATAGTTTGAAGGAAGGGGAGAAATAGGCTCTCCTATCCAATCCAACTCATCGCGTTCAAAGGAGGCAAACGCCTTCTTTGCATCAAAAATCACCTTAAAATGGATCCCATCGAGATGCACAGAATCAGAATAGGAACAAATCGGGTTTTTTGTTAGGAGGATCTCTTGTTCTGCATGCCAATGCTGAAGCTGGAAAGGACCGCTAAAAACAGCAGTCATCTTGTCAGGATCCACCTTTGAAGAAACCGGGAACATGACGCAAAATGAAGCCAGCTCTAGAAAAAAAGGGCAGCTGTGCTCTAAATCCACTTCTAAGGTGAAATCATCTCGAGCATAAATACCTACCTTGTCCAACGAGACAAGCCCCTTCCTCGCCT
>JAHFTO010000025.1:18249-35773 GCA_023269355.1 Chlamydiota bacterium
GCCTTAGAGGCATTCTTAATGTAATCAAAAATATTGGTCGCCTTCAGAGGAAAATTGGGATGAAGCGCTCGCTTCCAGGAATAAACAAAATCATGGGCCGTTATTGGGCTGCCATCCGACCAAAAATGCTCACCGAGGTGAAAAATGTATTTTTCATCATTGTTAAAACTGTGGAAAGACTTTGCTAAATCACTTGTGACTTTGTGGTCAGCTTCAAAACGTGTCAACCCTCTAAATAGATGAAAAATCAGAGCGGAGGAAATTTCATCCCCGCTTCTTTGAGGATCTAATGTCAACGGATCCTTCTGAATGCTTAATCTTAAAATATTTCCCATAGAGCACCTTGCGCGAATTTGCCTGAAAGTGAGATTAAACAACAGTTATTTCTTCAAAAAAAACGATTGTTTGCTTAAAAAAACAGACCACTCAAGCAAACAATTATCTGGATATTAAAACAGCATTTTAGTTTAATTTTACATCCAATCACCAAATAAACTAATGGATTTATTTAAACTTTAACAGCCTCAAGGAAACCGTTATGATTTGCAATAACCCCACACGTCAACCTCAAATTTTTCATCATCAAGGGGTCGACAATAGGGAGAACCTTCTCGATTTAGAATATATAGATAAAGAAATTCTCGAACCGAATTTTTCAGAGCTCATTAAGCAAGCAAGGTCTGTAGCTTGTTTAATGACCGAAGATATGCTGTACAAAGTCAATGATGACACATGGGGATTTCAATATAGGGCCATGTGTTCTTTATCTCTACATCTCAAATTAACATTGAAGAAAGACAATCCGAATCCAGAAAAAAAATTAAAAACTCCGAACTTGCGCTTTGCAAAAGAACCTACGGCCGGCTTTGGGACAGGTTTTCTTGTGCGGAAAAACAAGCAAAACGGTGAAGCGAAGGAGACAAAATATCTAGTTACAGCCGCACATTGTGTGTGCAACCTGGACACAGGAGAAATAGTCCCCGAAAACATCAAAAAAATCCGAGTTGTTTTTGACTATTACATGTCTAACGAAAAGGAGTGTACAGATGAATTTACTGACGTCTATGAAATAAAAAAAGTTGTAAACCACAAATATGTGATCAGCAAACAGGGTAAAGTGATCACTGACTGGGCACTTGTCAAACTAACTAGAGTTGTAAAAAACCGAATTCCCTTGGAAATTGAGGAAAATCCAGAAGCCATTCAATGCTTTTCTGCCATTCACACGCTGGG
The DNA here is from genome assembly GCA_023269355.1 of Chlamydiota bacterium. Taxonomy (GTDB): domain Bacteria; phylum Chlamydiota; class Chlamydiia; order Chlamydiales; family Rhabdochlamydiaceae; genus CAJCIW01. Next base: position 19,483 of record JAHFTO010000025.1, read on the forward strand.
ATACCCAATGGGCATGCCGCTGAAGTACACACATAGTGGAAAAATTCAATTTATAGGCCCAGATATTGTTAAACACACTTTAGATACTTTCCCAGGCAATTCAGGATCACCCATATTAAATACCGCGGGTAAAGTGATTGGCATCCATTGTCTAGGACCTAACGCCTATTCCATAGACCCGCAAACCAGTGAAATTAGGGTTAACGTTCTTGACGAAGACATTGCTAAATTCGGAGAGGCTTCCTGGTTTCAAAAAATTACACCCGTACGCGAGATTTTAAATGCATCTTCCAAAGTGGTGGTCGTGGCTCCCACCTTAAAGGAAACAAATGACAGCAACATCATTAATGTGCACACAGTCGCTGCTGACACCCCTTTAAAGCCACCCTCTGAAGGAAAAGAACCCAAAAACAACATAGCATACCGAGAACCCTCTCAGCTTGCTGGCATTCTAGCTGCAGTAAAGAAAATTTCTCCTCCGGAAGAAGTTCAGACTCTCTTAGGGGAGCCTCTATGCATATTTGGTGCTGCGCTCGCCGGTCTTCTTGGGCAGCTGGAAGAGCGCTTACGTTAGAAACCACCATTGCTTCTATACGCAAGTGGCCGTCTAAGACTTGCTTTTTAAATCCCTTCCGGCCAAAATTACAATCTTTTTGCAAAAAGGATTCAATAGCATGGCACAATATAGCACAGGCGACCTCAGAGGCGGTTATAAAGTAGAAGTGGAAGGCGAACCCTACACCGTCGTCGCCAATGAATTTGTTAAACCCGGCAAAGGCCAACCCTTTAACCGCATCAAGCTCAAACATCTTTTGACAGGACGCGTTGTCGAAAAAACATTCAAATCCGGGGAAAAAGTCGGTTCTGCCGATGTCGAAGAACACAAAATGCGCATGCTCTACAAAGAAGCCGATGGCGTCGTCTTCATGGATGATCAATCCTTCGAACAGCTCACCATCTCCAACTCCCTCTTAGAAGGCAACTCGCAGTGGCTCATGGAAGAGGTCCTCTACGACGTCATCTTCTACAAAGGTCAACCTATCGATGTCATACCTCCTACTTTCATGGAGATGAAGATCGTAGAAACAACGCCCGGCGCTCGAGGCGACACCTCCGGCAGGGTCTTGAAAGCAGCTAAAACAGACAGCGGAGCGACTGTTCAAGTGCCCATCTTCATCGAAGAAGGGGAAAAAATTAAAGTGGATACCCGCACCGGTGAGTACGTCTCTAGAGTCTAACCTACAACAGAAAGTCCCTTTTCTCAAAGACCGCGCGCACATGCTCCGCAAAGCGCGCGCATTTTTTGAAACTAAAGGCGTCCTAGAAGTCGATTGCCCCGCGCTCTCTGCTTCCTCTCCCATCGATCTTCACATCGACGTCATGAAGGTCCCTTTAAAAACTGGGGAGACAGGTTACCTCCATACCTCTCCCGAATATGGGATGAAAAGACTTCTTTCCACCGACATCGGCGACATCTACCAAATTAGCCACGTCTTTCGCGATGGCGAAATCGGCCCCCTTCATAATCCTGAATTCACCATGGCCGAATGGTACCGCATCGGCTTTACCTTTGATCAGATGATCGATGAGACTCTAGAATTCATCCGGCTCTTCCTCGGCGATCTTCCCCATCAAACACTCACCTACCGCAAGCTGCTTGGGCAGTTCCTCGACATCGATTACCTCCACACCTCTCCTCTGCAACTTGTGGATTACGCAAAAGCAAACCAGTTCGACCTCCCCAAAGATGCTGAAAGCTGGGATCGAGATACCCTGCTCCAACTGCTCATTAGCTTTTTGATCGAACCTAAACTTGGGACAGATCACCTCTGCGTCATCAAATACTTCCCCGCTTCTCAAGCCGCACTCTCCAAAACACATGCTCTTCCCGATGGAGAAAGCGTCGCTTGCCGCTTTGAAGTGTATTACAAGGGGATTGAACTAGCGAACGGCTACCACGAGCTCACAGACCACGCCGAACAAAGGCGCCGTCTCGAAGAATCCAATCAAGCTCGTTTGAGCGCTGGTAAAGACTCCCTAAAAATCGATGAGCGCTTTTTGGAAGCCCTCGAACTCGGCCTCCCTGATTGCTGCGGCGTCGCTGTCGGATTTGATAGACTCATGCAACTCAAGCACAACCTGACGGAAATTAAAAAGGTGATCCCCTTCAGTTGGGATGAGAGTTGAACTCGATGTTTTTGAAGCTCAACTATACCCAAAGTGACTCAAAAATTGGCTCCTAGTCTGCGTCAAAGCCCCGCGGTTGAGATTCCCGCAAGTGGGTCCATATTTGAGAACATAGGATCCACTTGCGAGAACTCAACCGCGGGAGCTTTCACGCAGACTAGGAGCCAATTTTTGAATCACTTTGGGTATGCTTTCTATTGATTTAAAATCTTATTTTTTCTAACTTCGCCCAAAATGAAATGCTTGAGGCATCATGAAATACAATCGAATTCTTTTTGGATGCGGGGCGATCCTTGCATTAACCACACTTCTCAATGCCACTGTCCTGCAACCTGTCAGCCCCACGGAATCCACGACAAGACAATCTGCTTTTCAAAATCACAAAGAATGGTTCGCTGCATTTTTGAAAAATACAGATCAGAAAGCTGTACAAAAAAAAGTAATTCTTCAAAGTCTCCAAACCAACTTTCCTTATATCTGGCAAAAAATCCAAGATCCTACCTACACATTTAAAGCTTCCTTTATTGGAGTTGGCTCAGGAGCAGTGGAAATTTCTCTAGTCAATGAATGGGGAAAAGCCAAAGGCGCTCAAAATCATTTCGAAATTTTCTGTGAAGACCCCTCCTTGCAGATGCGAGACGAATTTTTCGCTGCTGCTGAAAAAGGAGGCATTAAAGAACACGTTGTAGAATATAGCCTAATTCCTTTTGAAGATGCAACTTACGTACCTCCGCAGGCCGATCTTGCGCTTGCATCGCATGTATGGTATTACATCAAAAGCTGGCGCGGTGTTGAAAGATCAAATAATGCTTTAGTTAAATTTGCCCAGATTTTTTCCGAACGCTCAGGAGTTGGGTTGATTACTTTACACTCAAGAACGAGCGATCGCTATGAGATTAGCTCCGATTACGCATCGCATTTTGGTTTAGAAGCAGAACTTGCTGGTGAAGAGGTCGATGCTGAATTGAACAACCTTGGAATTCAACATAAGTGTGAAATTGTGGAATCACACCTCAACATCGAAAGTTGTTTTGATCACAGCATTTTCAATCCAAATGAAGAAGGAAAACAACTTTTATCCTTTATCTTACGAGCTCCATGGGATTTGCTTTCCGAGGAAGTTCAAGACCGTGCAAAACGGATTATACTTTCTCAAGTTCAAGCAAACGGTAAAGAGGAGCTCATTTTGCGCGACTGCTACATTTGGATTTCTCCTAACTAGAATTTATGCATAAATTCTTGCCGACGATCAAAGAGCTCAACACTTGCATTGCAGAATGCAGACGCTGCTCTCGCCTCGTCCATTTTCGAGAAAATGTCCCCGAAAAAAAACAATTTGCCGGTCAAACCTATTGGAAAAAACCCGTTCCGGGTTTTGGCGATCCTAATGCTTATCTTCTCATCTTAGGCCTTGCGCCTTCTGCACAAGGAGGCAATCGTACGGGAAGAATATTTACCGGTGATGAATCTGCGCGCTTTCTTTTCAAAGCCCTCTACGAAGAAGGATTTGCCTCCAAGCCCACCTCAGACGGCCTACACGATGGAACAGAACTTATAGGTTGCTATCTCACTGCTGCTGTAAAATGCGTTCCTCCAGACAACAAACCCAACGCCATAGAACAAAAAAACTGCTCCCCTTTTCTTGAAAATGAGTTCTTTCTCTTAAAGAACCTCACTTCTGTGCTTGCTCTAGGAGGTTTTGCTTTTCAAGCCTACCTTCAATATATCAAAACCCACGGCGGCCCAAAAGCTGCACATCGCTTTGCTCATGGAAAAAAATTCAACTTTGAAGGGTTTCCCCATCTCTACACCTGCTACCATCCCAGCCCGCAAAATACAAACACGGGAAAACTCAGCCAAGCGATGCTTCGCAAAGTGCTTGAGCAAATCAAATATGAAAATGATTACATCCAACCCTGAACAATTGGATAGCGCCGGCCTACGCGGAACGCTTTCTTGCTGACGCGAATGCCAGGAGCTGCTTGCCTGCGCTTGTACTCTGCGCGATAAATCCTCTTGACGAGGTCGATGGCAACCTCTAAGGGAACATCGTACTTTTTTACGATTTCTTCTGGAGATAAATACTCTTCGACATAACCTTGAAGCACTTTATCGACAATTTCATAAGGAGGCAAAGAATCGCTATCTTTTTGATCCGGTCTGAGCTCTGCAGAAGGAGCTTTTTCAATCGTGGAAACAGGAATGACTTCCTTTTCGCGATTTAACCACCGGCAAAGCGCATAAACCTGCTGCTTGGTCACATCGGAAATCACGCTCAAACCTCCGCACATATCTCCGTACAATGTGCAATAGCCGAGCCCCATCTCGCTTTTATTCCCCGTGCTCAAAACAATGTAGCCCAGTTTATTGGAGATCGCCATCAGAATCATTCCTCGAATGCGCGCTTGCATATTCTCTTCCGTGACATCCGCAGATTTACCCTGAAAATTAGGCTCTAATAGATCTAAAAAACTCTGAAAAGGCTTTTCAATCGGAATTTCCAGCATCTGAATTCCCAAATTGCGCGCAAGGGTTGCCGCATCCGCAGTGCTTCCAGAAGAGCTGTAACGAGAAGGCATAGTAATCCCAAGCACATTGCTTTTTCCAAGCGCATCCACTGCAATGCAAGCCACAAGCGCAGAATCCACTCCTCCCGATAACCCCAAACACCCTTTCTTAAATCCTTGCTTGTGAAAATAATCGCGCACCCCTATCACTAGTGCTTGGTAAAGATCTTTGATCGGATCATCTTTAACAACTAAAGGCTCTGCCTTTGCTTCGAGATCAACGATCATGTCATCTTCTTCAAAACCTTTTCCAAGCTGGCAAAGCTGCCCTTCTTTGTTCACATAAATGCTATACCCATCAAACACGAGTTGATCATTGCCGCCGACCTGGCAACATAAAACAACCGGGCAACGCAAGGTTTTTGCACACTTGGAACATACATTGACTCGCACACTGGGCTTTTGAAATTGATAAGGCGATGCCGATAAATTCAGAACTAAATCGGGCTTTACTCCCACAAGGTCCAATACCGGATCGCGCGCATATTGCGTGTAGCCGACATAGCCCGCATGCTGCCAAATATCTTCGCAGATGAGAACCGCTATCTTCTTTCCCTTACACTCCCAAATAGGCGTTGTCATCCCCGGCTCAAAGTATCTTCTCTCGTCAAACACATCGTAAGTCGGAAGAAGGCGCTTGTCTTGAAAACCCAGCAATTTGCCATCAGAAATCACTGCAGCGCTATTGAAGATGGGTTTTTCCCCTTGAGAAGTATTGCGTCTCACGACACCGACAAAAACCATCAAACCAGAAGAGGCATGAATGATCTTCTCTAAATATTTTGCCTGAGCATCGATAAAAGAATGATGGAGCAGCAAATCTTCAGGGGGATATCCGCACAAAGATAGTTCTGGAAATAAAACGATGTCGGCATTTTTTTGCCGAGCGCGATCTAAAGCCTGAATGATTTTATGCGTATTGCCCTCTAGATCGCCAATAATCGGGTTGAGCTGGGCTACAAATACGCGCATAAAATTTTTCCTTGCTATAATTATTCTTATAATTAGAAATAAGTTTAATTTCTATCGTATAATTTTGCAATTTTTAGACCATTCTTGTATACTATTTGCTAGAGAACCCGGAATAAAAACATGATTGAAGTCCACGCAACAAAACCCGAAGGATTTGTGGCCAGCGTCGAAGTAGCAGGCTGCTTCATTGAAATCGACAATAAAATCCTCTTCTTAGAGCGCACGAGAAAAAAAGTCAGCGGAGGAACATGGGGTGTGCCCGGTGGTAAACTCGAACACAATGAAACTCCCGAACAAGCTGCAAAAAGAGAACTCTTCGAAGAAACGGGTATCACCGCCCACAGCCCATTGCAATACATTTATTCCCTCTACATGCGCTTGCCCCACGTCGATTACATTTTCCATATGTTCGCAGCGCACTTTGATCAAATGCCCGATGTCCAACTCTGCGATGAAAATGACAGCTACAAATGGGCTACAGCAAAAGACCTTGAAGAAATGCCGCTAATACCTGGCGGGAAAGAAGCCATAGAATATTACCACGCTAAAAAATTATGATTTTGAAAAAAGACTTCTACTTTGTCCGTCATGGACAAACAGATCACAACATCGGCAAAGGAAACCTTAAGGTGGATCATCCAGAGGATATCGCCTTAAACGATACCGGCCGCAACCAAGCGCAAAATATCGAACCCATCATCGCCGCGCTTCCTATCCGCACCGTGTGCAGCAGCCCCATGAAGCGCGTCCAAGAGACCAAATCCATCATTACACCTAAACTTCAAGCCGACCATTTTACCATCAATCATTTCACCGAATGCTCTGCTAAAATTTGGCATGAGATGGTAACATACGGGATGTTCAATCCACTTCCCAGCGAAGGAGATGTTCGTCTTTTCATGGACCGAATCCGCGAAGGAATTAACCAAGCACTTGCACTTCCCAGTCCTACGCTCATTGTAGCGCACGGAGGCACTCATTGGGCTCTTTGCTGCATGCTAGGAATCACTACCCACAATTGGTCGATCAGCAATTGCGAAGTAGTCCACTTTTCCTGCGAGCCACAAGGCTGGACCGCCAGAAAACTTTAAGAATTTCGATGAGAATAAGAGGGTATCGACGAAGCCTTACTTTGTAGACACCCTCTAAGCCTATTTTCTATAAATTTCTCTGCGATGTCCAATTTTAAGAACCAAAACGACCAATTCTTTTCCAAAGATCGAGTACAAAATCCTATAATCTCCCTGCCTAATTCGGTAGATACTGTCTTCACCCTCTAATTTTTTGCAATCATGAGGTAGAGGATTTGCGGCCAATTTATCGATTTTTTTTGCGATCTTCTTCATTTCTGCTTTAGGTAAATCGGCTAATTGCTTTTCGGCTGCTTTTGTGAACTTGATTTTGTATGTCACAGATCAAGCTTCTTTTTAATCGATTCCCATGAAGATGTTCCTTTTTTCTTAGCATCTGCAAGAGCTTTCCTCGCATCATCGAGATCAATACGATCTTCTATTGCTTCCAGCGTTTCCAAATCTTCAATAGAGATTATCGCAAAAATTTTACGTCCCTTTCTTGTGACGGTAATACGCTTACCTTTATAGGCAACATTATTGGCAATGTCAGTTAGATGACTTCTCGCATCGGAGAAAGAAAATTCAGTGGACATAGGTACCTCCTTTATCAAACATTGGTAATTGTACAACTTGTACAAATAAGGATCAATGTATATTTTTAAATTTGTGCACAATCAAAATCTTGCCTCGTGCTCAAAAAAAATAATTTGAAATCGCCCTCTGAAGTTGCCATCAATTCCCCATCGATTTATCCTTGATGGCTAACACATAAATAAAACCAAAGAGAAAATTATGACGACAGGCAACCTGAGAATCCACACGGAAAACATCCTTCCCATCATCAAAAAGTGGCTCTACTCCGATAAAGACGTTTTCATCCGAGAACTCGTCTCCAATTCCTGCGATGCGATCCAAAAATGCAAGGTCCTGCGCGAACATGGCCAGCTCACCACTCCTGACGAAGATTTTCGCATCGACATCCGCGTCGATAAAGCAGCGCGCACGCTGACATTTTCCGATAACGGCATCGGTATGACCGCAGATGAAGTAGAAAAATACATCGCCCAAGTCGCATTTTCTGGCGCAGAAGAATTCGCCCAGAAATACAGCTCCCAAAACGAAAAAGATCAAATCATCGGCCACTTCGGACTCGGCTTTTACTCCGCTTACATGGTCGCAGCAAACGTTGCAATCGATACCCTCTCTTACACATCGGATGCAACACCTGCTCTTTGGACCTGCGATGGTTCGACCACTTACACCCTCGCCGCAGGCTCAAAAACAGAGCGAGGCACACAGATCACTCTCTTCATCGATCAAGAAAACGATGAGTTCCTCGAAGAATCCAGACTTAGGCAAATCCTGCAACAATACTGCGCATTTCTTCCCTACCCCATCTATCTTAACGATACACTGATCAACAAAAAACAACCCCTCTGGCTCAAAAACGCATCTGAGTGCACCGAAACAGAATACCTCGACTTCTACCGCTCCCTTTATCCTCACGAACCCGATCCTATCTTCTGGATCCACTTAAGCGTCGATTATCCCTTCAACCTCAAAGGGATTCTCTATTTCCCTAAAATCAGCCGCCGATTCGATTGGGGACAAAACACCATTAAACTCTTCTGCAATCGCGTCTTTGTCGCAGACAGCTGCAAGGACCTTATCCCCGATTATCTGATGGTTCTGCGAGGCGCCATCGACAGCCCCGACATTCCTCTCAACGTTTCTCGCAGCGCCCTTCAAATGGACCGCACTGTGCGCCAGCTTTCTCAACACGTCTCCAAAAAAGTCTCCGACAAATTAGCATCCCTTTACACCACAGACAAAGATCAATTCCTCAATTTCTGGCCCGATATCGAAATGATCATCAAATTAGGTGCTCTGCAAGATGACAAATTCTACGAACGTTCCAAAGACTTCCTGATCTGGAAAAATCTCGAGGGAGAATGGACAACTGCAGCAGACTACGCAGAAAGGCATAAAGAGGCCTACAAAGGCAAAATCTTCTATACCACCGAAGACCAAAAACAAAGCCATATCCTCGATCTCTACAAACAAAAAGGGATTGAAATCCTCATCGCTGCCTCCGTTGTCGACTCCCCCGTCCTCACCCTCCTCGAAGACAAACTCGATAACGTCAAATTCCAACGCATTGATGGCGCTATAGACGATTCCATCCTCGATTCCTCTCGTGAAAAAACCCTCCTCGACGCCGATGGAAAAACAGAGTCCTTCAAAATCGCCAACTTCATCAGCACAGGACTTAGCCCCGATATCACCGTCGAAGCTAAAAGCCTGCACAGCGACGCCGTCCCCGCCCTCCTCATCGTCGATGAAGAACTCCGCCGCTTGCGAGAAACCATGGCCCTCAGCCAACAGCAGCTCCCCCCAGGACTTGCCTCCAAACGCACCTTCGTCGTCAACACCAACAACAAGCTCATCCAGTCGATCTACTCCCTAAAAGACAAGGATCCCTCCTTAGCTAAAGAGATGGTCCAACACCTCTGGGAGCTTTCCCTCCTGTCCCAACGAGAGCTCGAAGCCAGCGCCCTTGCCGGGTTCATCGCTAGATCCAGCCAGCTCCTTGAGAAAATGGCGACGAGAAACGCCTAAGGTCAAGTGTAGTCTTAAAAGGGCTCTGTTAGCTCCCCAATGAGCGATATAGGGCCCTCTTCCCTGTAAGTATTCTGCCTCCCTCTATACACCCTTTAAAACATACCTGAAGGGCATTGCCCCTTGCCAATCCATAACAAATTGATTGTTAGATGGTTGCAATCTGCAACCAAGAAAAATATACGCCTTAATCCATTCATTATAAGCAAGTTATATAAAAATCTGCGCTAAAATCAGTTTGTTTTTTATTGTGGACTTAAGTCATTAACCAACAAGCCAAATAAACAAACATTAACTAAACGATAATTAATTAATGGTAATTATAGTATAATAAAGGAAAAGTAATAGGTGTAATAATGAATACAATTGAAAGTATTAAAAACAACGTTTCCTCAGCCGCCGCATGCATGGTCGCCTGGGTAAACGATTGCCTTACATCACTAGTAGCTAAGGTTAGTGCTTTTTTTGCTGAAAACGCTTTTTTTACAAATGAAGACCAAGGAAAACCACTAGATCAATGCATGGTCTCCGTACTAGAGATCCAATCAACTCGATTGGAAGAACAACGACCAAAAGCAGTACCTCTCAATCCCAGCGAAGAAGAAATTTCACACAACGGAAATTCCTCTGATGTTGAATCCCGATACGCTGATGATGAAGATGATTTAGCGACAGATACTGAGGAGAAAGAGGGATGCAATTGGGACTTCTATGATGATATCAATGCCGCTGCAGAAGGATTCTTAAAAATGGCCTTAAAAACAACAAATCAAAATCCTCAAATGTCCTCTGCACAGCCGTCCTTGCTGATTGAACGACGTTCTAATCCTAAAAAATCTTCAAAATTTATTGAAGCGCAAATGAAAAATTATATAGAAAAGAAAGGAAAATCTATCGCCCACCCCAAAACAGTCGAACATCCTAGTACTAAATTCTCCTACCCTTATCGATTAAATTTAGATGGTTCGGATTTTGATCCTAATGAACCCGCTATTATTTTTGATGATAGCCCCTCCAATCACGGGATAAAATAAAACCTCATCTCACAGCCGCTCCTCTAAACAAAAAATGAGCGATTGAATTCCTTTTTAGCTAAGAAGTGGAAATTCAGTCGCATTTGTGGTATCTAAGATGCGCGACTTTTTTGCTAAAAAACAGTCGCGGATCTTTTTCTTACACCACAAGAGACTCTTATGACTCAAATTTCGGACCTTTCTCAATCCAGCAATTTCTTAGAATTAAGTTTACTTGATTATAAATGTGATCGGAAAAATGCATTTGAGCAAATAACGCAGCGCATAGAAGCATATACACCGAAACTTGAGCAAAGCGTTTTTGACATTGCAAAATTAACAGAAACAGTCTGCAAGCAAAGCTTAGCCCTACAAAATAAAACCGAAACTCCACCACCTAACCTGCTCATTCGACAAAAAAACGCATTTCTCGAAGAATATCACAATTTCAAAGCGATCTATGAAGAAGCCGAGCTCCTCACTGAATATCTCCAAGTTGTCATTACTGTCGTGACGCCCACTCCACGCTCATCAGAGAGAGAAACTTTCCTTAGAGATAATTCTTCCGATTTCTACGCAAAAATAAAGCAATCTGAAACAATTTGCTTAAATTATATCGCTGAATTGAAAACCACTCATAATATCATCCATAACTTAAACGAGAGACTTCTTGTCTCCCTCAACAACACCGAACTGACCTACTCTTTGCAGCGATTTTGCGAGATTGTGGATAATAATGGAGCGCCGCTATCCCTATGTTCTCAATTCACACTTATCTGCTCTCATTTCATGTTCCCTTTGGATATTCCTGAACCCGACAAAACAGAGGAATTCTTCTAGCAAAGATCTTATCAAACACACCTCGATTACTCTCCCCAGCCCACCAAAATAAAACTTTAACTCATAAACCCCTTCTGATATCAAGATTGAGCGACTGATTTCCCTTCTACGTAAGGAATGGAAAATCAGTCGCAATCTTCATTGGATGTATTAGGAGGCTTTTATGAGTAACCCTGTCAGTTCCAAACCTGTAGATATTACAGATCCAACCTTGTCTAACTTCCATAATCAACGCATCATTTCTTTTTCGGGAACAACCAAGCAAATAGACGAATTTACACCCACACTTCGAAATAGCGTTTCAGAAATTGCTCAATTTTCAGGAGCAGTCCGCGACAAAGGGTGGGCCTATCAAAATGAAGCGGAAACTCCCCCGGAACAAGCTAAACTGATTGAGCAAAAGGAAGCATTTCTTAAGCAATACGACAACTTCAAACAGGTCCATGAAAAAAGCGCCCTTCTGGCTGTAAACATACTGAGTACGATTACTTTCTTAACACCCGTTCCTCGCACATGGTCTCAAGAACAATCCTTCCAAACAGATAGTCCTGAACTTTACCAACAAACCAAACGCTCTGAAGAAATTTGCTTAGGGCATATTGCTACATTGAATAAATCTCTCAGTCAAATTAACAGCCTAAAAGATAGACTGCTCGAATCTATCAACAACAGCGATCTGACCTGGTCCCTGCAAAGATTTTGCGCGATTGTAGATAACAATGGCAAACCTCTATCGCTGTATACCCGCGCTGGTTTAACCGTTTCCCCTTATATATTTACTCCAGTTATTCCCAAACCTACCACTACGCCAGTGACCACGAATAATCAAACAAACACCAATAACCAATCATCAGAAGCAACATCCGATAAAAAGCCTGACCAAATACAGACTACAAATACAAACACAAATGAAAATGCAAAATCTAGCGAAAAGTCTGAGCAAACACAAAGTTCCTCGGATGCAAGCACGATTGAAGAAGAGAAAATTGAGCTAAATAACGATTTGACTCAGACCATACCAACTAGTGATGCTGAAGAAACGAAAACAGTGCCAAAAAGAGATCAAATACAGAGCTCTTCAAGAAGCAACTCTACCGAAAAAGCAAAAAACACATCTCAAAGCAGCCATTCCAAGGAAGTAAAGCCTGAAGATTCTGCTAAACCAAATCAGACTTCTTCTAAGCATCATTCCAGGAAAGAAAAAACTAGAAACGATTCTTTAACAAAGAAATAGCACACAAGGAGCCCGCACATACTGCGGGCTCTTACCACTCCATTAATCGATCCATATTCCAAGTCACAAGCGACCTTGTCGGCAGAGTCGTCACAGAGTCAATCACCTCGCCTTTGAGATTCAAAGCTTCCACACTGCTCTTTTCTGCATTCAACGTCACTAGACACACAGCGTTTGTTTGCGCTGCCTTGGACAGATACCACAACTTTTTGGGCTTTCTGGGAGAAACGCCCCAAGAACCATCGCCCATGTAAATCACACCCTCTGGATCAATCTTGCCATCTTTAAGAGGAAACGTCCTTTTATAAGCGTGATTGTGGTGCTCAAAGGCTACATTGAGATGGTACCTTTCAAAAAGAGGAGACCACTGCGAACGAATTTTTTTTGCCCCTCCGCCTCGATAAGGATACACCGAAGGATATCCCGCAATGTGATAGGCAGCCATCTTATAAGAGACATTCTCTCTGCAGAATAAAGTCTTCTCGAGCCAATCAGCCTGTTGACCCCCAATATGAAAACTATGCCCTGAATCCAGTAAAAATAGACTAAGGTAATCCCCGGCATCTAAAACGCGGTAAGGGACTCCTTTTTCCTGCATCGCAAAGACCTCATAAAAAATGTAGTGCTCAGATTTTTGCTTCAATGCAGTCGGTTTGATATCGTGATTGCCAAGCACAACGACGATAGGAATCATTCTGCCCTCTGGTGTCACCATCTGCGACTTCCACTCTTGCAAAAAATCGCGCCAGCGGTTGAACTCCCAGTTTTTCCCCTTATAAACCGTTCTTCTGCCAATGGTGTAGGCAATGTCTCCTCCCACCACCACAAAATCTGGATCGCAAGAAGCGATCTGCTTGTTCATCTTGCGCATCGTCGAAAGAGAAACATAGACATCTCCCCCTACGACAAATTTCACCGGCCGCGTCAAGGACTTCGGCAGCGTCCGGAATAGATGCTCCCCCTCTTTTCCTTCCAAGCGGAATTCATAATCCGCATCCGGCTCTAGTTCATCCAATTCCACCACATGAACAATTTGATCCGTACCCTCAATCGCATTGAAGACTCCTTCTTTCTCGAGCCAATTGGAGTCCCCTTCTTTCCGATAATAAACCTTGGAAATTGAATCTGTATCGATGGAATGCCACTGCACCGTCATCGTCGTAGAAGGATCATGCATCCAACTTAAATACAAAGCCGATGGCGCCTTGTCCAAAGCATTCGCATAAAGACAAGCCCCCAAAAGCAAACATCTCAGCATCCATGAATAAAGCACGGTCCACCCATCAAATTAAAAAATCCACGTTAACATTCCTTGGCTTTTGAGAGAAGTCTCCTTTCTTGCTTATTGTTAAAATTAATAATTTACAAACCACCTTGTAATTAATGTTATAAATCATTGAGCGTTCGCTTCTTAGCGCGACACAAATAGAATTAATTTTGCATTTCACAATTAATATATTAATTGATTATAATATTTATAAAAAATAACAAAAACAAACCTTAAGGAGACAAAATGATTAATACTTCAACTTGCTCATCGCAAGATTATACAAAAATTGCAACTAGAGCCGTAAGTTTATTTTGCCAAGGCAATGATAAAGGTGCTTTATCCTTCATAGATAAATGCAACTTCAATTCAGAATGGTCTATTAAAATTGGAAATATTTTCAATAGCTATGCTAAAGATCCAGATACAGGAAAACCTCAATTAGGCACAACAACTGAGGTAGAGCTAAAAGATCGCATCTTAGCAGTGCTCAAAGGAACAGATACAGATTCTGCTCAACAATCACAAAAACAAATCGTCATCAATACGTGCAGCCCCTGCAGCCCTTCCTATACATCCACAGGCTTACTCTCTGAGCTAACCATTATCATCTTCACAGACCTAGCTGTCGAAAACCTCGAAAACTTAGGAAAGCTCCAACAGGTCTGTAAAGAATGGTATTTGGTAGCCAATGATAACACATTAATGACTAAGGTATTTTTTAAAATTTACAACAAACAACCACCTACTGAATTAACTGCAAAAGAAGCTTTGCTAAGAAGCAGAACTATTCCAATCATGGATAAGTCAGACTTGCGAAACAAATGCATAACTTTCATGTGCAATTTACAATGGAATAAACAAAGACGATTTGAATGCGTGACTGCAGACGATTCCCCTTGTTTTATTATTGAACAAGGCTTTGGCCCTAATTGCGGAAAACAAGCTGACGAAATAAAAAAATACCAACTTACATCGAACCTTGAAAATTATGTGGGCCCCAACGATATTTACCCGGAGTTACATGAATTCGAAGGCACTATAGAGCTAGGTGAACTACTTATTACAAGAAAATTCTCAGAACATATTAATACAGTCTATATTTTTTCTCTTGCGCATTTTAATGTGAAAATTGAAGAGGTTGATGTCGGCTATGGAAATACTTTGGCTTATTATTCAGAAATCAACAATTGGGCAAAACCGTTCAAACTCTTTTATCAACAACAAGCTTGGACAGGCATGATCCCTTATTCTCATGCTTTTAAATTTGTCAAAATTGACCCACAGGGTGAAGTCACTTGGGAAGAAAAAGGCGGAACAGTAACTTGGAATAATGAAAATAGTAACAGGCACTGGACTCCAAGATGTTCTGGACGCCCCCATACCTTGCCGCAATATTTCCAGACCTATCCCATTTTCTTTGTCGACAAACCCAAGACAGAAGATAAAACTGCACTTGTTTCACAAGGTGAGACATCCTGCGTGATGGATATCACAGGGGTGGATGTCGGCTATGGAAATACCCTCGCCTTTTTTTCAAGCAGCAACAACTGGGAAACACCCATCGAGTGTACTTGCCGCCTAGGAGCTAATGGATCTCCCATTTGGAGAGCTGAGATTCCTTATTCTACATTTAAATTTGTGAAGATCGGCCCACAAGGGGAAGTTACTTGGGAAAGTGCCATTGATAGAAACTGGCAACCTGGCAATGGAAATTGCAGCTTGTCAGAACATTTCGAAGCCTTTCCAATAGAGTTCAATCAATAGACAAAAAAGGCCGGCTCAAAGAGCCGGCCTTTTTGCATATCCAGTCAGCTTTAAAATAAAGATTTACACTTCATTGTTATAATTAAATTTTATTTAAACACGTAAATAGCTTTACATAAACAATTTAAATTTAAAAAAATACCATTTACAATAAAATAACATTTTAATATAATTATTAATAACCAACAATGATTAATAATATAATATTTTAGGAATAAAATGAATACAACAACAATTAATTCACAAAATCACGAAACAACAGCAACTAGAGCCGTGAGCTTGTTTTGCCAAGGCAATAAAGAAGGCGCTTTAAAATTCATAGACAAATGTGACTTTGGTTCAGAACGGTTTAATAAAATCGCAGATATTTTTAATCGTTATGCGATCGATCTAGATACAGGAAAACCTGCACTGGGAAATTCCACAGAGATCGAGCTAAAAGATCGCATCTTGGCTGTGCTCAAAGGAACAGATACAACCTCTACTCAACAAGCACAAAAACAAATCGTCATCAATACATGTAGCTCCTGCTGTCCTTCTTATACATCAACAGGCTTACTCCCTGAGCTAACCATTATCATCTTCACAGACTTAGCTGTCGAAAACCTCGAAAACTTAGGAAAGCTCCAACAAGTCTGTAAAAATTGGTATAGCCTAGCCAATGATAACACATTAATGACTAAAGTGTTTTTTAAAGTTTACAACAAACAACCACCTGCTGAATTAACTGCAAAAGAAGCTTTGCTAAGAAG
>JAHFTO010000050.1 GCA_023269355.1 Chlamydiota bacterium
AACCCGTAATATGACTATAAACAAAGAGTCTGAGGCACAGAGTCAATAACTTCCGTCTCTCCCCAAAACTGCATCGGGCCTGGGAAGCAATACGCATCGTCCAACTCCCAAGACTTGCGAAGTTTTGAAAACCTCGCAAAAACGGGCCCCTCCAAATTGACAAGCGCCTTTTGGATCACCTGTTTTTGGACCCCTTTTCGCTCTTCCATGTGCATCAGGTGGACAATGGGGACAAGCGCACACTCCCACTTCTCCACTCCTTGCGCCAGGTTGCGAATCGCGCAGATAACGCCCGTCGCCTCATCGCGCACTGCTAGAGCCGCGAGAGCCCCAAGCGCTGCGCAATAATTCGCATCGAAATTCGACGGGTAGCACGCTCTTCCCTCGTATCCAAAAAAATGGGCGATGGGAGAAAATTTGCCTTTGTAGGCAGAGCGCTGACTCAACTCCTTTTTCACAAGTTCGATGAGCAAAAACTCCGTTTCGATTTGAGAAAGGGCGACATTGCCATGCGGATCGCGCTCAGCAAGGAGCTCTGCCTGAATTTTTTCAGGCAGCTTTGCAAACAAGATTTTCGACTTCGTTTTAAGATGCTCGGGCGACTGCCCAAGTTCTTGGATCAACACTTTCATCTCGGGGATAAATTCAATGATCCCTTCCGGGATCAAAATAATGCCATACTCTTTCCCGGCCTCTTTCCGCTTGCAGATCAAATCGGCCATTTCCAAAACAATATGATCCAAACTCTTTCCCTCTTCTCCCATGATGGCGAGGTTGGGCTGCGTTGCAAACGCGCATTCAAGCGTAATATGAGAGGCAGATCTGCCCATCAACTTGATGAAGTGGTAGTATTTTTTGGCAGACTTTGCATCTCTTGCGATATTGCCGATCATCTCAGAGTATGTTTTGCAGGCGCTATCAAACCCAAAAGAGATTTCAATCTCCTCACTTCGCAAATCTCCGTCGATTGTTTTGGGGACGCCAACAACTCGCGTGGGGCAGCCGTTTGCCAAAAAATACTCGGCTAAAATCGCCGCATTCGTATTCGAATCATCGCCGCCAATCACGACAAGGCCATCCAGTGTCAGCTCTTTACAAGATCGCATCGCAGACAACATCTGCTCATCTGTTTCGATTTTGGTTCGCCCTGATCCCAAAAGATCAAAACCGCCCATATTCCTCACGGCGTCGATGTCTGCAAGTTTCAGATAGCGCCACTTCTGCTCCACCACGCCCGAGGGGCCGCCCAAGAAACCGATGAGCTGCGAAGAAGTGTGGATTTTTTGCATCGCATCCCAAAGCCCCGCGATCACATTATGGCCTCCTGGAGCCTGCCCACCTGAAAAAAACACACCAATGCGCAAAGGCGTTTTCTTCCCTTGCCCCAAAACGAGTTCATACCCTTTTTGATCCCACGTCTTTGGAAATAAGGGACGCAGTGGAGGCTCTGCTGCCCGGCTCTTTGTTTTTCTACGCAAACAGACATCCGTTATCTTCATCAAAGCAGGCGGAATGCGAGGTTGGTATTCAAGTCGTTTTTTTTGAAAAGGAGTCATACATTTTCTTCTAATGTAAAACTTTTGTTGACAACGGTCAAGTAGTTGCTGAGAGGTATAGGTACACTCCCTGGTCAACCTACCTGATTGAATTTTTGGATCTTAAAAATGCTTTCCCAAATTGAGTGAGAAGATTGATAAAGATCCTCAGAATTTATAGTTTGAGCAGGGTCGCTTATTCTGTCATAGAAAAATTGCGCCCAACATAGCTGAGCTAGAATTCCAAGCGCAGCCTTTGCCGCTTTCCCAAACTCCATATCATCATCGTGACTTAAGTTAACAAGCTCTTTAATAGTAGTGAGATCTATTTGTTGATTGAGATTTTGAAGGCGAGCGGCATCGAGCCAGCAGATTATGGATTGCCTAGTAAACAGCTGAGGAGGCGTTTTATAAAATTCTTGTAATTCTTGCCAAAAGAATGCCAAAAATTTGTGATGTTTTTGTTCTTCGACAATCTGGAACCTTCTCTGTTGTGAAGCACTTTCAATAGAATCTTCTCGCTCTTTTAAAAGAAGTTTTAGGCTTTTGTTTGTTTGTAAAATTAGGCGGCATAGGCCTGCTTGACCTTGTCTAGCACTTCGAGCAAACCCTTGTTCCTCTACGCGGGTATTCCCCGGGAAACAGGTGAAAATAACATAGAGCCCCCCTGCCTCTAGGCTGCGAGGGTGAAGGAGAATGTCAGTTCCTCTTCCTGCTGTATTGGTCGCAATTGTTACAATGCCTGGGGTCCCCGCTCGAGCAACAATGAATTCTTCGTTTTCTTGTTGTAATTCATTGAGGAGTTGACAGGAGATGTTTTGGGATTGAAAATACTGGGAAAGATCGAGCGTTTCCTGAATCGTTTCGCAAAGGATTAATACTGGACGGCCAAGGTTTTGACTTTCCTCTACTTCTCGAAAAATTAGAGAGTAATGAGCCTCTTGCGAGGAAGCAATGAGAGGAGGTAGTATTCGACGTAAATTTTTACGATGAGGAGGGGTGTCAAAAGAACTTAGGGAATATACTTGTTCAACTTCACGTCGTTCTATGTTTGAACCAAGAGTTCCTGTTAAAGCATAAATTTTTTGGTAAGGTTCGAAATAGAGAGGATGGCAGAGAGCTGCAACTGTAAAAGACTCTTCCTGCACTTTCAGGCCATGCTTGGCTTCTAAAAATTCATGCAACCCTCCCTGCCAACGACTCCCTTTGTTTAGTCTGCCTGTATTTCCCCAGTCTACAATTGTAATTTGCCTAGAAGTCGATCCTTCTTCTTGTTCTTGAATGACATAATCCCGTTTTTCGATGAGTGCATAGAGTGCCTTAAAAGCATTTTTTATCCATGTTTCAAGTTGCTTATTCGTGTAAGTACCATTTTGTAACTCATGGCGGAGTTGATCGCATAGTGATATTCGGAGATGGTGAGATTTTTCGATTTCATCTTTGTGCGCTTTAACAAACTCTAGGATTATAGGATAAATCCATTCCATTTTTTTGGACGTTGGTATTGCGATGCGTGCAGAATTTAAGGCGCTGTCAATGAATAAATTGTCCACTTCATCCACGATGGCTACTTCAAAAGGACGCGCAATTGTCTGCCCATTGCATTCTAATAAATATTTTTTCTCAGGTCCTAATTGATCTCTCATAAAAGCAAACTCAAAATTATGATTCGTTCCATAGATGATTTGTTCTCCAAAATGATCCACAGGAGGGTTTTCATAGATATGAGAGCTTGTGAAGTTAAACTCTTTGAAAAAAGGGCCATATTTCTCTTGATCGCGTTTCCCGTGATAATCAGAAGAACAAATGATATTGACAGCTTTCCCTTGGGCTGCGCACACAAAGGCTAAAAGAGCAATCACAGTCGATTTACCTTCCCCAGCAAGAGTTTGATTTATGCAGCCTTTGACAGATCCATGTGCTAAGAGACCTAATAGAGTGAACATCTGTGTGTTATTTGGGTAGATCTTGTATTTGAATTTGATCGCTTCCCTGCCAATGGCTAGTAACATCAGAAGATCATCGGAAGTTGCAGATCCTTTAGCATAGCGCTTGCTAATTTCTTGCATAGACGCAGCCCATTCTTTTAGACCAGAGTTTTTAATCTTTTCTGTAAAGCCTTGCATGACAACGTATTGACTATGAACAAGAGAGAGCTTGTCCTCGGGTAGAGGAAATTGACACTCGGAAAAAGCCCGAACAATCTCGTCTAATTTTTTTTCAGGGAACTTATTACGGTCGATTTGATCTTTGAGAAGGTCTAATTCGCAAGAGAGCTGTTTTAGAGAGATTTCTTGTTTGCTAAATTTTTCTAATAAAGGAAGCGTAGAAGGTAAAGAGTCTGACATCTCTACTAATTTTTGAATAACACTAATAAATAAAGCTGGGCTTTTTTCAGGTTTTACGTGCAATGAAGCTTGATTTAAGAGAAGATGAAAAGGAGCATCTCCCAGAGACTCTTTCAATGTTTTACACCACAGAACCAATATTTTCTGAACTTCGCTGCGAAGCTCTTTCTCACATAAAAATTGGATGCATTGTAAAATAGAGACTCTTTCCGTCTCAGAAAAAAAAGAAAGATAAGAAATGTCTTGTTTTAAGCAATTTAAAGCATTGAGCGAAGCTTTCTTTACTATGTGTTTTTTATAGAAAGAACTTTCCTGTTCGGACAAATCAGGAAGTTTTCCTGTATTAGGAGGAAAAGGGGTGTGCGATGTCTTTAGAAGCGCCATGGCTTACACTTTGCTCGCAAGGTTTGTCATGTCATGGATCCTTCGGAGAAGAGAGAGATTTTTTTGTTCCTCTGCTATGCGTAGCGCAATTTCTTTAGATGGATTGAGATCTTCTAATGCAGATAGAGCGAGAAACGCTTCGGTATCTCCTAATCGGATGGATGTGAGTAGTTTCCCTTCTCCCCTGGAAAAGGCTTCCTCATATTGATGGATCAGATTGAGGATTTCTGGGGATTTTGCGACTTCATAAACTGTTTGTTTTCTTACGTTTTTCATTGCGGTCGTTGCCCCGAAGGAGAGCAGGAGTCTGATTGCTTCGAGATTTCCTTGGCCTGCAGCTATGTGTAATGGAGTGTTTCCTTCTTTATCCACGACATTGACAAGAGCCCCCTGTTGGAGCAAAAGAGCTGTCATAGAACCGTTCTCTTGCTCGGCAGCAAGATGTAGGTAATTTTTCCCATCATTCCTCTTATGATGGATATCCACTTCAGCTTGCTGAATAATTTCATAAGCGATGTTTACGCGATTATGTAAAACGGCAAATTCGAAAGAAGAAGTCCCATCGTAAGTTACTAAGAGAGGATTGGCCCCTTGTCTTAGCAATTCGCAAACGGTATGAATTGCCCCAAAGTGAGAAGCTATATGCAATAAGGCCAGTCCATTAGAAAGATCAATTCGTTGATTAACCTCTCCAAAATTTTTCAATAAGATCTTCAGCTGTTGTACATTATCTCTAGAGATGGCGGCGATCAGAGAGCGGGTGAGTTGTTCTCGATCTTTTGCTATAGGCAACTTTGAAAAAAGCTCTAGCATTTGGGGGTTTCCGCTTGCAGAAGCATAAAACAGTGAACTATTCCCTTCCCGATCTCGCACCTCAAAATCTGCTCCATGGCGAGCAAATTGAGAGGCCATGGGGATATTCCCTTTGAGAATAGCCATATGTAATGGGGCCATTTTTGGAGTAGGTTTGGTGGCTTTATAAGGCTCGAGAGAACCTTCATGAGCTTTTAAAAAATCAAGGAGTTCCGGACATTTACTCTGAGCTGCGAAATAAGCGAGAGAGTTCCCCTGATTATCGATAGAGAACAAGGAAGCTCCATTCGCATAGAGTAAGCGAACCATTCGAAGATCTCCTTTACTTGCAGCTATATGAATAGGCTCTCTGCCATCACAATCTTTTTGCATGATATTGGCCTTGTGCTCAACAAGCCACTGGGCAATTTCATGGAATCCTCTATGGGCAGCAAGGTGAAGAGGGCTTTCGCGATTCATACCAACATGTTCATTGATGCAAGTATTCATGGGATCTTTTTCTACAAGCGCAGCAACGAGAGGTAGTGCATTTTTGCTAACGGCAAATCCTAAAGGGGTCATCATTTTTTTAGACCGATGGTGCAGATCGGCTCCATGCTTCAAAAGAAATTGAACGATATCTGTGCGGTTTTTCTCAATGGCATAAAAAAGAGGTGTTTGCATGTCATCATCTTCTACATTCGTCATAGATGGATCTTTAAAAATAGATTGAAAGCGAGAGATAGATTCGCTTTGTGCGAATATATGGAGGGGCGTAATTCCTTGATTATTCCGCACTAAAACATCCATTTCTTTAAAAAGAGGATCTTCATCTTTTGTTGCAACAAAATGGAGCAACGTTTCTCCCGAGGTGTTTTTTACATGTAAATCAACCCCATCCATTTTAATCAATTTGTGGAGGATCTCTTTTTGCAATTTTGTGTCCATGGGGAGAAGACAGATTAAGTGAAGGAGGGGAAGAGAAATCTTTTGTCCTGTAGGGAGAGTAAATTTCATGGACTTATTGAGATCAAGACCCTCAATTGCCTTCAAAAATTGAGTTTCATCGCCTTGCATCAGAGATGTTATGACAGAATCAGGTCCTTGTACCACCTCTTGAGAAAGAGGACTTTCTTGCTGAATTTGAGAGGTTCGATTTACACTTTTCTGTGAAATCAGCTTCAAAACTTTAGGGGATCCTCGTGTCATTGCAAACTGAAGTAGATTTTCTGGAATGGGGAGTCTGTTTTTGGGATCGAGAAAATATTTTACAAGATCTTCGCAGTCATAAAGAACCGCATAATGAAGAGGAGTTAATCCATTCTTGTCCTGCACATCAAATTTTGCTCCACGTCTGCGCAGTAAATCGATTATTTCTTTGTTGTTATGAGAGACAGCCACATGGACTGCTCTCTCTTGTTTGGGAGTGAGAGAAATATTTGGATCGATTCTGTGAGAGAGCGCATCGACTATATCAAATTGATTCGCATTTACAGCTTCCCAAAATAAAGATTTCTCCATTCCGGGCATTTGTTCCCATTCATTTTTTTGATCGAATGCGTTTAAGAGAAGTTTGAGAGACCGTAGACTGCCTGATCGAGCGGCCATACAAGCGCACTCCTTAAGAACAGGCGAGAAAGACTTTCGTGAATCTAAGAGGCCTGAAATGACGTTGATATGATCAAATTTTGCGGCATAGAGGTAAATTTTTTGCAAATCCTCATTAAAAACCATAGGAATCTTAAAAGTTGAAAAGAGAGTGCTAACGGTTGCATTTAAACCTCTTGAAGCGGCCTCATACATGACCTGTTTTATCTGGGCAGGAGTCGTCAATTTATGCTTCTTCATAAAGGCAAGAATTACGTCAGTAGAAACTTCCGCCTGACACAGTAAAAGAAGAAGCTTCATCGGCTCAAGATTCCTGTCTTTGGGGTCATCCTTGTCTGGATTAAAAAGAGAAAATAAAAGATCCCATTGTTTAGATTTTGCAGCAATTTCTAAAACCGTTTGATTTTGGCTATCCCTGACGTTTAAGATGGAAATCTTTCCCTCTTGAACTACCACTTTGGCCTTTTTCAGGGCATTGAAAAGACATAAAGCCGAATTTAGGCTCCCGCTTCGAATGGCTGTGATGAGAGTGGTTTCTCGATCTGCTCCAAATAAAGTCGGATCGGCTCCTTTATTGATGAGTAATTCTACAATCAGGTAATGATCTTTCTCTGCTGCTAAATGGAGAGCTGTTTTCCCTGATTTTAATTGTGCATTGAGGTTCATGCGAGAGGCTTTTACAAGACACTGCATGACGGACAGATCACCCATTTTTGCGCCGAGATGAAGAGCTGTATGACCATCCCATTTAGCTAGATTTACATTGACTTTTTTCGCAATTAGACGTTCTACTATCTGAAGATTTTTGTTTTCTACAGCGATATGCAGCGCCGTTGTTTTATCGTCGAGGGTATGGGTCAAATCGATAGAGGGCTGTTTTAAGAGTTCTAGAGCTATATCAGTAAATCCATGACGAGTTGCAAACATCAAAGCATTTGTCCCGCCGGCTGATACGCAATTAGGACTTGCTCCTTTAGACAAAAGGGTTTGTGTCGCAGAGATCCTGTTATTTTGAACCGCAAGATATACTGGCGTTAATCCGTCGGGGGTTGCACAATTGATCAATCCTGGAGCTTTAGCAAGGATCTTTTGAACGCCTTCGGAATTCCCTGCTTGAGCTGCGTGGTGCAAAGCATTAAGGCCTTGAGAGTCTTTTGTTTGTGCAGATATTTTCCCGAGAAGGATATCCAAGATTACAGGATTTTGGGATCGTGCAGCGCAATGAAGAGGATTCATTCCTTGGATATCTTGAAGATTCCAGTTTGTAATTTGACTCGCTGCTTTTTTGAACAATTGCTCATCTCCGGTCGCAATTGCATGAAATACGTCGAACGTTGCCTGATCTGGTGAAGATTGAGGAGGAGATAACTCATAAAGGGCCGCTAGAGCGTCATCATCTCCTAGAATTGGAAAGCTTGCAAACTCTACTTTAAAACCGACTCCGGAATTGTCTTTGTCGTGAATTTTTAAGATCTCTTTGTCTTGGAGCTTAGAAAGGTCTTTAAAGTGATGATCGAGAATGGGATAACCAGAAGGCTCAATGCTGATTGGTTTGCATCCCAGTTCGATCCCACATCCTCCAACGATTCGTTTTTGTGAGTACTTTTCTTCCTCTAATTTATGCTCGCTATAAAGATGTAAAATACTGTCGTCGTTTTGAATCTTTAGAGTAATGGAAGCGTCGGGGGAAAGGAACTCTGCGGGATTAGGATTGTTAATGAGTGTATCGAGACCTTTTTTGAAACGATCGATATTTTTTCTGCATATGTCCGCATTGGTAGATGCGTTTTTTGCGGAACTCCATTTATAACCAGAAAGCTTCAATTCCCAGTCTTTAATTTGTTCTTCATATTGAGGTTTAAGGATTCCTTTTGCTTGATTATAGACACCTTGAAGGTTCTCAAAAAAGTCAGGAGCGATTTTTTGGTAGAAAGCGATATCCTGATAACGTTTTGAGAGGGGGTATTTTGCTTTTTCCTGAACGTATTTTTGTATGGCTTTTGCTATATACTCAATTGTTTCAAGTTTTTGTTGGTTGTTTGCGAGAGCTTTCCCGATGAGATTTTCCCCTTCTTCTTTAAAAAGATCCACTAATTTTAAAGGAAGTTCTTCATGATAAAATGAGCGTAAAGGTAGGTGAGGGAAAAGGGCGGGGCAAGAGGCTTTGCTTTTAGGTACTTCACGAGACAAAACGGGGAATTGGTTCTCTTTTTTCAGTGTGTTTAAATAGTAACAGAAAAAATTGATCACATTTAATGCTTCAAAGTAGCGTTTAAAAACGGGAAGTTGAGGCATCATCTGTTTGATTTGGAGAGCCATAGCTTCATGAGCTTTTTCTAATCTGCGATACGAAGGAGGATTTTCTCCTGTGAGTTGTCGATATTTAGCAAGTTCCTCTTCATAAGCGGGATCTGGGGAGATTGTGTAAAGAACGTCAAAATCACCATCGAGAAGGAAAAGGTTGTCTGCTTTTTTTATGGAATTTTGGTGCGCGATGATTCTAAAAGAAGATCTAAATCCTGAGTAATCTTTTA
>JAHFTO010000051.1 GCA_023269355.1 Chlamydiota bacterium
TTGCTTTCCCTATTTTGACTGCAACCGGAGCCATGCTTGCAACGGACCGGCTTCTCGACACGCGGATCTTTTCTGCGGGATTTGGAGGCAATCCGATGATGTACATCAACCTATTTTGGGCTTGGGGACATCCTGAGGTTTATATCCTTGTTCTTCCCGCCTTTGGGATTTATTCAGAAGTGGTTGCTGTCTTTGCCCAAAAGAAACTCTTTGGCTACACCTCAATGGTGTGGGCGATTGCAGCCATTGCTTTTCTCTCGTTTATCGTTTGGCTGCACCACTTCTTTACAATGGGCGCTGGCGCAAATGTGAATGCCTTCTTTGGTATCATGACGATGATCATCGCCATCCCCACCGGCGTAAAAGTGTTCAACTGGATATTTACGATGTTTCGGGGAAGGATCCAGTTTACAACGCCCATGTACTGGTTCTTGGGATTTATCATCACCTTTACTATTGGCGGAGCAGCAGGCGTTTTGATGTCGATTCCTGCAGCAGACTTTCAGGTGCACAATAGTTTATTCTTAATTGCCCATTTCCACTTTGTGATCATTGGGGGAGTTCTGTTCGGCTTTTTTGCCGGTTATTCCTATTGGTTCCCCAAGTTCACAGGCTTTAAACTCAATGAACGCCTCGGCAAATACGCCTTTTGGTTTTGGATGTCTGGCTTTTTAATGGCCTTTCTCCCTCTATATCTGCTCGGGTTCATGGGTGCGACAAGACGCTTGAATTATTATGATGTGACAGGGTGGCAGCCGCTGTTTATCGTCGCATCCATGGGTGCGCTGCTTGTCATGGTTGGCTTGGGATTTCAGGTGCTGCAACTTTATGTCAGCATCAGAGACCGCCATCAAAACAGAGACCTTACTGGAGATCCGTGGCATGGAAGGACTTTGGAGTGGTCGACAGCATCTCCTCCTCCTTTCTATAATTTTGCAATTACGCCCGAAGTGCACCATCGCGATGCCTTTTGGGTGAGCAAGCATATGAAGTCAAAGGAACTCACCCCTCCAAAATACGAACCGATCCATATGCCCAAAAATACTTCGATGGGCTTTTACATTGGGGTATTTAGCTTCCTCTTTGGATTTGGCATGATCTGGTACATGTTTTGGCTGGCAGCGATCAGCACTGTAGGGATGCTTGCCTGCGTGATCATCCACCTTTACCAGAAACACCCGGATTATCACGTGAGCGTAAAAGAGATCGAGGAGATTGAAAGCAGGAGGCAAAGGGTATGAAATCTAGCCCCCACCACGAAAGTTATCCCGATATACACCACAACAATTATTCCAGAACGATGTTTGGCATGTGGCTCTACTTAATGTCAGACTTTGTCTTTTTCGGAGCATTATTTGCCGTCTACGCCGTCTTAAAATCCTCAACCTTCGGCGGCCCCACAGCAAGCGAACTCTATCAACTTCCCTTTACCCTAGTTCAAACGCTCATCATGCTATGCGCTAGTTTTTTTGCAGGACTGGGAGGGGCATCGGCCCATCGCAATAATAAATTTCGGACAATCGTTTTCTTTGCTCTGACTTTTATTTTAGGCATTGTTTTCATGGGAATGGAACTGAGTGAGTTTTCTCGCTATTTGAAAGCCGGGCATGGTTGGGAAAAGAGCGCTTTCTTATCCGCTTATTTTACCATTGTCGCAACCCACGGCGTTCATGTGCTCTTTGGTCTGCTTTGGATCATTGTTCTCCTTGTGCCTGTATGCCTTGAGGGAATCACTCATGTCAGCATCCGCCGTTTAACAGCCTTGAAGATGTTTTGGCAATTCATCAATGTCATTTGGGTGTTGATCTTTTCTTTTGTCTATCTTTTAGGGGGTAGGTTGGTATGAAAGAGTTACTCCATGGCTGGAATGCCAGCTACAAACCCCAGTTTATAGGACTTGTCATGTCCTTCTTGCTCACCGTGACAGCATATCGCTTTGTGACCCATCATGTGCTTAGCGACACCCTGTTATATCTGACTGTTTTTGGATGTGGCTTAAGCCAAGTCCTGATCCAGTTCATTTTTTTTCTCCATTTAGGATTAGAGGACAAACCCCATTGGCGCACCATCACTTTCCTCTTTACGGTGCTCGTGGTTCTCATCATTGTCGGAGGAACCCTGTGGATTATGAGCAATCTCTATTACGATTTGATGCCAACAATGGGACATTCATGACCCAAACCGCCTCTGTTTCTAGCCCCCGAGCAAAAGCTTATTTCTCCCTGACGAAACCTGGGATCATCATGGGCAATGTAATTACAGCTGCAAGTGGATTTGCTCTGGCTTCAAAGGAGCATTTTAATGGGAATTTGTTCTTATGCGCCATGTTGGGACTAGCACTCATTATCGCCTCTGCATGTGCGTTTAACAACTACATCGATCGCGCTGCAGACCAGAAGATGGTAAGAACCCAAAATCGGGCCCTAGCAAGAGGGGAGATAGCTCTCAAAAGCGCACTGATTTTTGCTGCAGCCTTAGGACTGCTCGGCACCTTTCTTCTTTTATTCTTTGTGAATGGCCTCACAACAGCAATTGCTCTTTTTGGATTTACCGCTTATGTGTTTGCATACAGCTTTTTAAAGTACCGCACCAGCTATGCAACCCTAGTGGGAAGTTTTGCAGGGGCTGTTCCTCCTGTTGTCGGCTACACTGCTGTGAGCAACCACATCGATGCAGCCGCATGGATCTTATTTGCACTGATCGTTTTCTGGCAGATGCCCCATTTCTACGCCATAGCCATTTACCGACAAGGAGAATACGCAAAAGCATCTATACCCGTGCTTCCCATTGCTAAGGGGATGCGCGCTACGAAACTACAAATGCTATTTTACACGATAGCCTTTGCTGTTACCTCAAGCCTGCTCTTCCTATGCGGTTATGTAGGCCTGGGCTATTTTCTTATTGCGTTGTGTTTAGGTATAAGCTGGATTGCTCTATGCATTAAAGGCTTTAAGTCAGAGAATGATCATCGATGGGCGCGGAAAATGTTCCTATTTTCTCTCATTGTTGTGACAGCGCTCTCTGCCGCTATGTTTATAGTGAAATAGATTTACTAAAATAAGCTTAGTGTAAATAATGGGCCGTTTATTTTTATTTCACCGATTTTTATGAGTTCCATTGAATCATTACCCAGCAATCATCTTTTAGATCAATGTGCTAAAGCTTGGAGCCTTAGCAATTTCACCTTCGTGCGAAAAATGGAGAACATCGTTTACTCCTGCGACTCTCCTCACGGAAAAGTCTACTTGCGGCTAACCACTCCACTCCGAAGAACCCGGCCTGAAATTGAAGCAGAGGTCCATTGGATCGATCACCTCGCAAATAGCGGCATCAAAGTTCCCCGCATCATCCCCAATCAAAAAGGGGAAGAAATCGCTTCTTTTGCAGAAGGCCAGCAGCATTTTGAAGCCGTTGTTTTTGGTGCAGTCAGCGGAGAGCACCCCTCTAAAGAGATTGCAACAAGTCCCCAATTCCTAAAAACCCTAGGCTCACTCATCGCAAAGATGCACCTTGCCAGTCAGTCCTATGATGCCGCCCATCATCGCAGGGAAAAGTGGGATGAAGAGAGGGGACTGCGCCATGCCTTAAAGGCTGCAGCTGTTTCTAAGGATACTCAGCTGCGCAGACGCTTTAGTTATGCGATGTCTTGGGTCCAAGAGCTCAAACCCACCTCAGACAATTACGGCCTTGTTCATATCGATCTTGGTGCACTGAACCTATTTGTCGATGACGATGATACCATTACCATCATTGATTTTGATGACAGCTGTTACCACTTTTTTGCCTTTGATCTCGCCATCGTGATTTATTCCCTAGCAGGGAGATTCGACCATGAGAGCTTTGACCCCAAAGAGGCAGAGTGGCTCGAGGATCTTCTCAAAGGATATCGCGCAGTTCGTCCCCTGACAGAAGAAGAGGCCGCTTGGATCTCGAAACTCGTCGATTTTGCGATCTTAAGGCTCTACTTTTGGATTGAATCCCATGAGCTCATGCAGACGTTTCATAAAGATGCTAAGCCCAGAATCCAGCATGTCAAACAGTGGGCCAAGAAGAGGATCCTTTCAGACGGGGTCTTTTAGCTTTTATTCACTTAAATCGCTCATTATTAGCTTCTTAAATCTAATTATCCAAATCTTAGGCACAAGTCTTCTGCTTGGTTAGTCTAAATCTCTCTTTTTTAGTGGCTTGCAATTGTTTAAATTAATTGTTTATTTATACTCTTTTTTATTATATAATTAATTTTATATCTAATAATATTTTAATTAATAATAAAGAGGTTGGTTTTATGATAATTACAAATGGGTCTTCTGGATCTAATAATAAGCCTGTACAAGTACAAGGGAGTTCAAACGAATATGGTTTTTTTTCGGCAATGTCCCGTTGTGCAACTGCTGTCATAACATCCACTGCTTATCAAGCGGGGGCCGTTATTGCATCCAATTTCTTAGAGCAAAAAGACATTCGCGACTACACCCTCCAAAGCAATTACCATATGAGAATGGCTAATGGTACATGGAAAGCTTATTTATTATTTGGGGATGATCTGATTTGTCCTGCTATGAACTGTCCTCGTAGTGAAGAGTTAAGTGCCCTTTATCAGGAATCGGGTACCGAAAATGCGAAAAGCGCAATAGGAGATATATTAGCTTCGAATAAAAAAAGATTTCGATTAATTGAAGATGAAAAAAAACCCGAATATTTAAATGAACGACGAACAAGTTTTAAAGGCGTTTGTTTTGCGCAAACAGTTAAATTTATCAGTGATATTTTAAAATTTACAGGAGAAATAACGCCTGCTGTATTGAAGTCTTTAAGTGAACAATATAGCGATGGAAGTGATGCATCCATAGTAAGGATGAATAGAATACAAGAATGTAAATATGAATATGTTAGAAATGATGAAAGTTGCAACTTAATAAATGCTGATGATCAATCCGTTGATTTTAAAGCACTCTTTGAAGCATGCAGAGAAATCTTTTGGAATTTCAATAGCTCCTCTACCCCTCAAGTGCTTATTGCTGATTTGTTTGATTTAATATATAATGAAATTAAATCAAGCGAATTTTGTTATAGTGGAAATAAAATAAATGATGAAAATAATAAAATAATGTCATTCTGCGATGTTTTACCAGCCGGCTCGGATAGGTGCTATGAAATCAGCACATTCAATTCGAAAAAGAAAGGAGAATCAGGTCACGCAATAGCTTATATCAAGCTCAGCAATGATGAACGTTATCTTCGCGATCCAAACCTAGGGCTTGTTCGCATTCCAAAGGGTAAAGATGCGGAATATATTAAGCTCTGTTTAGATAATATTGAACAAGATAGCTTTTGTTTCATTGAATATAAGTTAATGTATAATAAATATCAAAACAAATAAAAGGTGTAGTAATGAACCATGTTACAGAATCTTATAAACAGATTTTAAGAGAAAACTTGCCAGAGAATCACAAACGTAAACGAGATGATAATCTAGATGATCGTCCTAAGTCTCGTTAAAAATGCTCGGATGAAAAAACGCAAGTTGTCTCTATGCCTAGGATCGTTCTCTATGGTCATGCAGCCTATTCCATTGAGGATGACAAGTGCAGGGTCCCTAAAAATACGACCCTAACAATCTATGCCCCTAACGGAGCATTATTGGATAAAAGCGTCTCGGATGCTTTAGCCAATGGAGAAGACATCACAGCAGAAAAGATACAAAGCACTACAGACCCTCTATGGTTCTTCAATAGAGCAGACTTCCTTGATCAACCCAAGCCGAAGAAAGACATGACTGAACTATTTAACATCGTTTATCCCAAAACCTATACAGAAGGGGAGAAGGTCCCTAATTTCTATTTACGGCCCATTGAATCTTCCAAATGTGATTTTTCTCCGATCTATCCCGCAAAACAGACAGAGGTTATCGGTGTGAATGAAGATGTATTTCTCAGTGACATATTTGAAGATTTTCCAGAAAGAGAGCTTCATTGGGCGGGATGTAGCTTTACTCGAGATGACAAGAGCGCATTGGGTTATGGCTATGTGACAAAGCTCAAGGATGAGCGGCTAAAGCAGCTCTATCTACCTCCAGAAAAACCAGCGGAAGTGAAACGAAAATTAAGAGCAGAGCGATTTAGTAAGAAGTGATTCTGCTGGAGCGGTTTCCAATTGCTGCGAAAAAGCATCTTCATTATTAAGTTAATCATCAAATTCTCAGAGACTTACGGACAGGATGGGCATTTTAAAACAATGCCCTTATGCCTTAAGTAGATACGTCTTTTATTTATTTAAACACACTTAGTTCGTAAGTGGCTTATTTGCCATCATTAACGAATGTTAATTTCATGTTAATAAATAGTAAAAATATACTGAAAATCAACTCAGTTTTATGTTAAAATAATAATATAAAGATAATAAACAATGACATGGGAATCCCATGACTTTTTAATAAATAGAGGAAAAAACTAAATGGCAAGTGCTGATTCGGTTGTCCGTCAGTGTCCTGGATTCATTCAGGCATATAAAGAGCTTTATGAAGAAGGCAAATTGGATTTTGACGTTCAATGCAAAGCTATAACATCTATCTACAACTCCAAAGTAGGATTATTAAAAGAAAATGATCAGGAACCTTGCAAATTTGCTTTGAGATATATGCTAGAAGTAAATATTGAGGCGATGAAGGCTTATTCCCAGAACTCACTCTACGAGAGAATCGCTAACTATTGCTGTAAGTTTTTTTGGTGGGAAACCTCTATAGAAAAAGCAGAGCAAGCGCTAGTTTCATTTGATGAGATACTCATGGATGATGGGGAACATGATGAATTCAAGAAGAATGCCATGAATATTGCCCAAAGATGGATGGTCGAAGAATGTGCTCTGAAGAATAAGGATCGAATTTTTTACGAGAAGGATGGCCATTATGGGGAACTTATTTACAACCCCGAAAAGGATTGTGCTGAGTTTCGAAAAGTTATGCCTACTTCTGTTTTTGCAAGTAAAGAGAATTTAAGAAATTTCTGTTTTAATTCTGACAACAATCCAAAGCATCTCGAAGTCGAAGAAAAATCGAATTTTAATAGAGCGTTCGGTGATTTTGAATTGATTCAACCCTCAATAAATCGGACTACAGAAAGTTTAGATTTTTTTAGTAAATCATGCGCAATTTTTCAGAATGCAATTGGTGAAGGCATAGGAATAAGTAAATATTACATTAATGAAGGCAATAATTCAATTAGCTTTTTCACTAAAGAGAATGGTGGTAAGTGTGCTGGAATGTGTGACAAGTTCATTGCTGATTATTTTCGAACTAAGAATAGATTTGATGACCCATGTAAACATATGAAGTTTTTGGGAGGACAATATACCAAAGGAGCAAATCTAGAAGCTGTGGTTTTGCAGAACTTAACTGGTAAAACAAGAACTGAGATGATGAAATTAGAGAGCCTTGAAAAAACATATTACAATTTCAAGGAGCGTGTAACCAGTTGGGATCACATTGGAGAAAAGAAGTACCCAGGTCATTTTAAACAGCTTCCAGTTGGGGTATATGAAATGAGTTTACCAGGACATGCTACAGTTTATATTAAGGAAAGTGAGGATTTAGGATTTTATTATGATCCCAATGTTGGAGTTGTAAAGCTTGAAGGAAAAGAACAAGGAGAGAAATTATTTAAATGCTTAGATCTTAGCTGGCATCTTATTCGTAACAACGAGGAGAAAATGCGATATTTTCTTGATTTGTTTGGAATCGTTAAATGGGAAGATGCACCAACCTTTTCATATGTGGGCATTTCAAAAAATGATTCCTCTTCAAAGGACATAGCATCAGAGAGCATTACTCTATTTCAAGAAGACAGAGATCTACGTGAGGAAATCTAAGCAAGATAGTCACCCAGTGCTTCCATCGCGCCGGGTTTATTCCCTAAATAACTTCCCTCGAAACACCCCAAATCCAATCAAGGCTACGCTGAACATCACCGCGCTTCCAATCCACATCGGAAGTGTCGGATGATTTCCTACCATTGAGCCTGAAAAGAGGGGACTGAGCACTAAGGCCAGTGCATTGACTGAGCTTAAGACCCCCAGCGCTTCCCCTTGAATTTGGGAAGAGGCTGAATTAGAGACGATGGTGATAGAAGACGGTGTCACGAAGGCAACGAAGAACATGTTGACCACCATGAGGGGCCAGAGCCAAAGAGCTGAAGGAAGCGCTAGAATAGACAAGATCGTGAAGGCTGTTAAACAGTTCCCTCCAAAAAATAAGAGCTCAGACTTAAAGCGTCCAATGAAAGGCCGAATGAGCAACCCTGTGCTGAGCGCATAAAAACATCCGGCTGTCCCATAAAATAATCCTAGCTGCGCAGCAGAAAAGTGATAAGTGGTGATAAAGTAAACAGGCGCAAACTCAAAGAAATAGGACCAAGCGAAGTTGTGCAGAAAGGAGCACAGCAGAATCACCCGAATCTCACGAAACCCCAAGGCTTTTTTCAGATGAGAAAAACCCATGGCAAGGCTTAATTTTTTTTCGAAGATATTGTGGTGGGTTTCTTTAAACAAAAAGAGAGCAACGCCTAAGTTGAAGGCGATCATCAGAGCAGAAAAAATAAACGGGACGCTAAAACCCCAAGCAGATAAAGTCCCGCCGAGCAGCGGTCCGATGGTAAAACCACATCCCATGGCCATCCCATACAGAGCGTAGTTTTTAGCCTTGTTCTCAGGAGTGCTCACGTCAGCGATCGTCGCTTGAACGATAGACATATTTCCTGAAGCAAATCCAATGACCATCCTGGATAGTAACAAAAGCAAGATCTGGCTCCAGACCACCGCAACCCAAGCAATGAGATAACCCCCTAAAGTAAATGCAAGGCTGTAGACCAAAGGCTTTTTACGCCCCTTGCTATCTGAAACAGCCCCCCAAATCGGTGCGCTAAAAAACTGAGCCAGCGGCAAAAGAGCAATGAGAACACCTAACCAGAGCCCTCTTGTCCCTTCGGATGTGCTCGCTGGTAAAAGAGTGCTCGCAGGATCAAAAAGCATAGAAGAGAACATGGGATAGACGAGTCCCAGGCCGATGAAATCGACAAAGGCCACTAATAGAGCAATCCAAAAGGAAAAGGTTGTTGAAGAGCGAGTATGTG
>JAHFTO010000052.1 GCA_023269355.1 Chlamydiota bacterium
ATCATGACGGATGCTGACGTTGACGGATCCCACATTCGCACACTTTTGCTGACATTCTTCTACAGACATATGCCAGCACTCATCGAGAACAATTTTGTCTACATCGCCCGTCCACCGCTCTACCGCGTCACAAGGAAAAAGGTCAGCCGCTACATCCACAGCGAAAAAGAAATGGACGAGTACCTCCTGAACCTAGGGGTCAGCGATGTTTCTGTCCGGTTGACAGGCCATACCGATCCGATTTCTAGAGAGCAGGTGATCGAAATGCTTGCAACCATCCGCGATGTTGAGAACTTGATCCTTTCTATCGAGAGAAAAGGGGTTGCTTTCCGCGAGTTCTTAAGCGCTAAAGATGTCACAGGAATGCTTCCTAGATTCCAAGTGAAATTAGGAGATGATATCCGCTTTATTTTCTCTGAGGAAGAATTTACGGAGATCAGAAAAGAAGATGAAGAGATCCAGCGTCAAAGACACTTAGAAACACTAGCAGCAATTCCTGAAGAAGAACAGACGGAAGAGATGAAGACCTTCAAGGTCAAAAGCCTTCCTTTCATGGAACTCTATGAGCATAATTCTCTCGATGAACTTAAAACCCGCCTTTCTGCTTATAACTTCTCTTTAGACCAGTACACGGCTGCGGAAGGCAAGCTCTATGACATCGTCGATGAGGAAGGCAAAGAGCAGCCCGTCTTCACTCTGAAAGAGGGGATTGAGCTGCTCCGCATCAATGGTCGAAAAGGGATTGAAATCCAACGCTACAAGGGTCTTGGTGAAATGAACGCCGATCAGCTCTGGGAGACGACCATGGATCCAGCTAAACGCACATTGATTCGCGTCACCTTGCCCGATGCAATAGCTGCAGACCACATGTTCACCATGTTAATGGGAGAAGATGTCCCGCCAAGAAGAGCCTTTATCGAGAGACATGCTCTCTCAGTTAAGAACCTAGACGTTTAAAGAAGAGTAAATAGTATATGTCCTACACAGAAAATGAAATCATTGTACCGCGCAATGTCGAAGAAGAAGTGAAAGAGAGCTACCTGCGCTACTCGATGTCGGTGATCATTTCGCGTGCTCTTCCCGATGTGCGCGATGGTTTAAAACCCTCTCAGCGCCGTATCCTTTACGCGATGCGCCTGCTTAACTTGAGTCCCGGTGGAAAACACAGAAAATGCGCCAAGATCTCCGGCGATACTTCAGGAGACTTCCACCCGCACGGCGAATCGGTCATCTATCCTACACTTGTCCGTATGGCACAACCGTGGGCGATGCGCTATCGCCTCGTCGATGGACAAGGTAACTTCGGATCGGTGGACGGAGACCCCCCAGCTGCGATGCGTTATACTGAAGCGCGCCTCACGCACTCTTCCATCGCACTCATGGAAGATTTAGAAAAAGATACCGTCGATGTCGTTCCCAACTACGATGAGACAAAAACCGAGCCCGTCGTATTTCCTGCGAAATTCCCGAACCTGCTCTCAAACGGTTCATCGGGGATCGCTGTCGGTATGGCGACAAACATCCCTCCCCACAACTTGGGGGAGTTAATCCAAGCGACGCTTTTGCTTGTGGACAATCCTCAGACCACGATCGATCAGATCATGGAAGTGATGCCCGCTCCTGATTTTCCTACAGGCGGGATCATTTGCGGTTATCGCGGAATTAAAGAAGCATTCCACACAGGTAGAGGAAAGTTGACACTGCGCGGCGTCATCCACGTCGAAGATCAAGATAGCAGTGGCGATAGACAGCGCCTTGTTGTCGATGAGATACCCTACAACGTCAGCAAAGGGGAACTCGTCAAGAAAATCGCAGACCTTGTCAATGAAAAGACGATTCCAGGCATTTCCGATATGCGAGACGAATCGGATAAAGATGGCATGCGTATTGTGATCGAACTCAAACGCGGTGAAATTCCCGATGTCACGATCAATCAGCTCTTCAAATACACAGACCTCCAAGTCACCTTCGGCTGCAACATGCTCGCCTTGGACAAAGGTCTCCCGCGCGTCTTAAACGTCAAGCAAATGATCTCCGCTTGGATCGACCATCGCATCGAAGTTGTACGCAGAAGAACACGCTTTGAGCTTGCCAAAGCAGAAGCCAGAGCCCACATCTTAGAAGGGTATCTCAAAGCACTCGATCACCTCGATGCTGTTGTCAAACTCATCCGCAATTCTGAAAACCGCGAGGCGGCTAAAACAGAATTGATCGCTACCTACGAGATGACGAGCACGCAAGCCCAGGCTGTTTTAGAATTGCGCCTCTACCAATTAACAGGTCTGGAAAGAGAAAAGATCGAAAACGAGTACAACGAGCTGCTTGCTAAAATTGCGCATTACCGCGCTGTCTTAGCTTCTGAAGAACTCGTCCGTGGGATTATCAAGGAAGAGCTTGCAGACTTGAGAAGGCATCACTCTTCTGATCGCAAAACTAAAATCATTGCAGCAGAAGGGGAGTTCAATATCGAAGATCTCATTCCAGATCTTCCTGTACTCATCACCATTTCTGAAGACGATTACATCAAGAGAATGCCTATGGACACCTTCCGCGAACAACGCCGCGGCGGCCAAGGTGTTATCGGCTTAGAGACCAAAAAAGAAACGGATGTCCTTAAAGACATTTACGTTTGCTCCACACACGATTACTTGCTCATCTTCACAACGCTTGGGCGCTGCTACTGGCTCAAAGCCTGGGAGATCCCCGAAGCGGGCAGACGCTCCAAAGGAAAAGCCCTCATCAACCTTCTCGAAGACATCCGTCCGGAAGAGAAGATCGCAACCGTGTTGCGTGTGAAGAACTTTGAAGAGACTACAGCGTACATTCTCTTGGCAACCCGTCAGGGCGTCGTCAAGAAAACGGAACTTTCTTCCTTTAGCTCTCCTCGCAGAAAAGGCGTGTACGCCATCAACATCGACGAAGGAGACGAAGTGATCGCAGCAAGGCTTGTCAAAGACGCCCAAGAGATCATGCTCTTTACCAAAGATGGAATGGCAGTTCGTTTCGATCAAGATCTCGTCAGACCGATGGGTAGAGTGGCAAGAGGTGTTCGCGGCGCCAAACTGCGCGGTGAAAAAGATGCCGTTATCTCTTGTGAAATTGTCACTGGCACAGAAACCATCCTTGTCGTATGTGAAAATGGCTACGGCAAACGCTCTATGGTAGAAGAATTCCGCAAGACCAATCGCGGCGGAGTGGGAGTTCGCTCCATCATCACCAGCGAGCGCAACGGCCGCGTCGTCGGAGCTTGCTCTGTGACCGATAAAGACGGCATCGTCATGATGTCTAATACCGGTCAAACGCTGCGCATTAATATGAATGATGTTAGAGTCATGGGACGCTCCACACAAGGCGTACGTCTTGTTAACCTGCACGAAGGAGATTTCCTCGTCGGTGTTCAAAGGATCGAACACATCGAAGGGGTCGCAGAAACGGTCGCTCCTGTAGAAGGAGAGCCCGCAGCCCCTCCCGCAGAGCCCACTACCTAATTCAAGCGCCAAGGAAAAATTTCTTTTCTCCTTGGCGTTTTTACATTATATTGCTCAGATAAATCACAAACGGTATTGAAGCCATGAAAAGGGACGTTCCCTTCATCACTTTTGAAGGGGGAGATGGAGTAGGAAAATCCACACTGATCGATAAAATCTATCAGTATCTGACCTCTTGTGGAAATAACGTTTTCCAAACCAGAGCCCCCGGCGGCACGGAGATAGGCAAGGAGATCCGCAACCTTGTCCTCCATAAGCACGATGCCCGTTTGTCCACACGCTGTGAGCTCCTGCTTTTCCTAGCAGATAGAGCCCAGCATGTCGAAGAAAAGATCATCCCTGCACTTGGTGAAGGGAAGCTTGTTCTTTGCGACCGTTTCAATGACTCTTCCGTTGCTTACCAAGGGGGAGCTAGGGGACTTACTCCCGAAGTCGTCAGAGACCTCTGCCATTTTGCATGTAATGGCCTCCAGCCCGATCTAACGCTCTACCTAGACCTTGATCCCGAAATCGCCTTTGAGCGCGTGAAAAAGGCCGGCATGACCAAAGATCGGATCGAATCAGAGACCCTCGCATTCCACCAGAAGATCCGCGCGGCGTTTCAACAGATTGCCAAAGAGGAGCCTCAGCGTTTTATCCTCCTCGACGCCTCCCAAACCCCTGAAGAAGTTTACAGCCAAGCGAAAGAGAAAATCGATGCCCTTCTCCAAATTAATCGGAAATGATCCCACTCAATCCGCCCTAACACGCCTTGTCCAGCAAAACAGCGTGCCCAATACGCTTTTATTTTCTGGCCCTGACGGCATCGGGAAAAGCCTCTTCGCAGTAGCTCTTGCCGAGCTTCTCATGGGAGAAAAACACGCCCCAAAACTTGCCTCCCGCAACCATCCCGACCTCCACATTTATTACCCTGAAGGCAAAAGCGCCATCCACACCATCGAAAACATACGCAAGATCATCGATGAAGTAGCCCTTCCTCCCTACGAAGCTCCCGTCAAAGTGTTTATCCTCCATGACGCCCATCAGATGCTTCCCGCTAGCAGCAACGCCCTTCTTAAAATCCTCGAAGAGCCTCCCTTGCACTGTTATTTCATCCTTCTGACAAGCTCCCCAGAATCCATCCTTCCCACCATCACCTCCC
Source organism: Chlamydiota bacterium (assembly GCA_023269355.1). Classification (GTDB taxonomy): domain Bacteria; phylum Chlamydiota; class Chlamydiia; order Chlamydiales; family Rhabdochlamydiaceae; genus CAJCIW01. Next base: position 4,630 of record JAHFTO010000052.1, read on the forward strand.
GCTGCCGCAAAATCCCTTTCTTTGCCATACCCCAAGCCCAAATCGAGACCCTCCTCATCCAAGAGTGGGAGAAAAAACCAGAAGACGCGAGAAGGATCGCATTCCTCTCCCACGGCTCCCTCTCCAAAGCCAAGCAACTCTCCGAGCACAGCAAACTCCCTTGGCGAGAGCCCCTGCTCGAAATCCTGTCCCTAGATCTGCCTGCTGATTATCCTCAGTTTCACAAGCTTGTGCGCGAGCTCGAAGAGAGCTGTGCGTCCGATGCAGAAGAAGAAGATGCGCCTGTGGGCCAAGCGGATGCGATTTATGAAGAGATTGTAGCGTGGTACCGCGATCTGCACCTCATCAAGGAGGAGATCGCTCTTGAGCAGCTTTATCACTTAGATAGCATAGAGCGGTTGAAACTCACCGCTTCCAAACCCCTCGTGCCTTTAGAAAAAATCCTAGAGCAGACTATGAAGTCCAGACTTGCCCTGCAGAGGAATGTTGCACTTAAGAATGTTCTCGAGCAGTTTTTCTTGAGTCTATAACTGCTCGAGATGAGAGAGCTTTTTACCTTCTGAAGTATTTGTAGCAGGCAAATGCCCCTAAAGCGATTGTGCTAGCCAAAGCAGTCCCAGCAGCAATCGGTCTGTATGGAGATGGGATGTTATTATATGTTTGGCTGATCTTCTTGCTCATATCGCTCATGATTCGATGAGACTTCATGTACATCAGTGTAGCAAGGGGATATTCATGCTCTTCCATGATATCCATCATTCTATAGTGGAAGCTGTCAGAAAAATTACCCGTAAAAATGTATTCAAGGGAACCATGTGGAACGATTTCTATCAGATCCTCTTCTTGAACTTCTTTTTGAGGTTGAGGCAGTAAATTGATGAAAACACAATAATCGATACCTTTTTTCTCAATTTCAGGTCCTTGACATACTTCTTTCCAACGGGCTTGTTGCGTGATTCTGATACATAGATCATTGTCTGGATGAAATGGAAAGTAGCATGCAAATAGATATTCTTCGGAAGGATCAAGTTTTTTAAGATGTTTTTCAAAGCGTATAAGTATCCCCGATTCTGAAGTCACGGCGTGGGAGAGCAGGTCTTTGATGTGCGTTCCAGCGATTGCCTGTAATTCAGGGGATAGAATTTGACGCAAAAAATCATCATCATTGATGATTTTTTGCCACAATGTACACACGGAAGAACATCTTACGACTGTTTGGAGGTCGCAGTCAGAGAGAATTTTTCTCTCGACGTCTTCGTTTGAGCTTAATGTTTGACTTAATTGAATAGCCATTGTTTTACCACATGTAATAAACGGTTCTAATAATTAAAAAACACGTCAAATAAAACATGAGAGTTTTAAATGCTGCCTCTTTTTCTTTAGCAAATTCAGGTTGTATTGCTTGAATGGCTAGATCAGCTTCATTACAAATCTCAGATATAATTGGACATTCATATTTTCTATAGAAAATACTATGCATATCTAGACTAGTATAGGTGGTATCGATGACAGCATCGAAACCACCAATTAATGTACAATTATTTCTGACATGAATATCTGTTTCCGGTAATGGGTCCATGTAAACACAATGATCGTTATGTCCTATATATCTATTTTCTGTTTGAGCTAAGTTTTTTATAACAATTTTATACGCTGTGTTATTTGGGAAATAAACAGTAAACAGTAGATTTCCAAATGCTCCACATTCCTTGAGAAGTTTTTTAAAGCGCTCATTGATCACAGTTTTTGAAGTCACTGCATGCGCATTGATGCGTTCTTTGATGCCGGGTTTTTCAAGCTCGAATATTTGTGGTGCAATACGACTTAAAAAATAATCACTGCTGATGATTTTGTTGAATAATTGACTTACGGAACACCATTTTACAGCTTCTTTTAGGCCCAGTTTTGAGAAAATTTCTAATGTTATGTCTGTGTTGTAGCACAATTGTTGTAGGTTAACAGCCATTTTATACCTCCTTTAATTTAAATTTATTTAATTTTTACTATCATTTTAACTTGTTAAATATTATTGAATGTCCATTTGTATTCCTTATTTACCTGTTCATTTGGTTGAAAGGAACTCTGAATACGAAATGTCCGATTAAACGATGTAGGAAGTCGATATCCCCAGGGAATAAAGTGTTGTACCCGGTCGTGTCATATGGCCAATAACCGTCATTACAATATGTGTACCCTCTTTGTAATGTGTCGTTTAGAACCGCACTGACTAAATAAGTTATCATTAATTTCTTAGCAAGATCCGCTGTGTCCAATACAAAAGGTAATGACTGCATTGCATAAGGGGTAGCGGTGGTAAATAATGAGGAAGCCATTCCTTGGATCAAGGTTTTGGTATTGTTTTTGATTTTATTGACATATCTACAAGTCCTTTCGAACGATGTACATTCATAGTGTTCTATGATGTCATGTAGGTTACTGATGAATTCGGAAGGAAATTGATCATTGTTATGATGGCATTCTAGAATGCCGCCAGAGGCTATATCAAAATCACAGTTTTCTGTGGGAATACTATCTGACTCAGAAAAGGGATTGATAAGTACGCAATAATCGATGCCTTCTTCTGCAATAATGGGTCCTTTATCTACGGTATCCCAAGAACCTACGCCCTGTAGCTTTCTTACGTATAGATCGCAATCTGGATGGAATGGAAAGTAGCATGCAAATAAATAATCTGTAGCAGGACCGATTTTATTAAGATGCTTTTCAAAGCGCTTTAATATTGCAGTTTCTGAAGTCACTGCATGATCGATCAGAAAATCTTTAATGTGGGTTCCTGCGATTGCCCTTAATTCAGGCGGCAGAATGAGACGTAAAAAATTTTCGTCACTTGTAATTGCATCCCATAATTTACAAACGCGAGCCCAATTTCCACTGTCTTTCACCCCACCATTGAGCAGAATCCTTCTCTCAATGTCTTCGTTTGAATATTGTGTTGTGCTTAATTGAATAGCCATTTTTAATTTCCTTCTATTGTGAATTATTAAAATACTAAACGTTTAATTTTTTCTGAGATAATTCCGATAATTAGCATGTGGATTATAAAAGACATAAGCATTTTAAAAAATGCCTCTCTTTTCTGCTTCTCAAATTCAGGTTGTATTGCACGAATAGCTAGGTCTGCTTCATTACAAATTTCAGATATAATTGGAGATCCATATTCAGCGCGTCCAGTCATATACGAAATGCACGGGGCATTTATGTAAGCATGGAATTCAGCGCCGCCTAAGTTTCGTTCATATGCAGACCAAAAATCTCTTTTCGGTTCCTGCAATGCATCCATGTAAACGCAATAATTTTTAGCGTTTATAGGTGTATTTTCTGTTTCTTTTTTATTTGTTATTACAATTTGATAATTTATATTATTTGGAAAATGCACAGTGAACCTCAGACTTCCAAATGCTCCACATTCCTTGAGAAGTTTTTTAAAGAGCTCATTGACTGCAGTTTTGGAAGTCACTGCATGGGTATTGATACGATCTTTGATGCCGGCATCTTTAAGATTGAATATTGACGGTGCAATACGGCTTAAAAAATAATCGCTACTGATGATTTTGTTAAATAGTTGACTCACAGCACAGAATTTTACAGCCTCTTTTAGGCCTAGATTTGAGATAATCTCTACTGTTATATCTGTATTACTAAATAATTGCGGGAATGTGATAGCCATTTTTATGTCCTTTTTATTGATTAATTTATGTTAATTTTGTAAAACTATAATATTATTATATATATAATATAAATATAATTCAACGTTTAATTAGAGAGATAAAGGGTTAGTTTTCCTTTTGAGTCTATGAGACTTACGAGGGCGTGTAAGTAAAATATTTAATGCGTGTCTGTGCAGTAAGAAAAGAGAATAAGGTCAGGGTCTAAAAGATTAAAAATATTTCTTAACAATGGGTGATTTTAAGGTGCAGATGACTTCACAGCCCGGTAGATGGCAATCTCATCCGACTGGATCACTTCTTTGAGGGTGTAAGTGCTTCCAGAATCAATGCTAAACTGCCAGCTTTTATACGCACTCGAGGCATGAGCATTGAAGTAAGAAGCGGGTACTGAGGATAAAGTATTGTAGCGGTATAAATGGTAGAGAACTCCTGGCTCTAGTTTTGAAATAGTGATCTTGAGTGCAAGGGGCATAGGAGAAGGCCTTTTATTGGAACCGTCTTTGATTACAGGTTTTTCATAGTTGACATTAGTATCAACTCGCACAGGGAGGGTATCTCCGTTTAGGTCCACGATGCCTATGATCGCTGTTCCATAGTTGCTCGCTGT
>JAHFTO010000053.1 GCA_023269355.1 Chlamydiota bacterium
TTTGCCTTTAGTCTGAAAGACCCAAGTAAAGGGCAGCTGCGAAGCTAGTAAGCAATGCTCCCACTGCAATGCGATTTACAAAGGTGTTCTTATTGTCTTGAAGGACGAATTCACCCAATTTTGTCTGGATAACATTCCCAATGTCTTCTTCTATTTCCTTTGTTCCAAAAAATAGGCCGCCAATTCGTAAGGTACCTTGAAAGGGACCGTTGAGAGGGGCATTCCATTCATATAAAAATTCACCAGTGGGGAGTTTGTGCAATGAGCAGTTCGATTCAAACGCATCGGATGCTGGAGCCCAAAAAGAAGGATCGGTCCTTAAGACATCGAGGGCGAAATAAGCCTCTTGAGGGTCGAGGTTGGTTATTTTGGGAGTTGCCCCAATTGAGAATCTTTGAATGGGGTCTTTGTTTCCTTTAATCTCAACAACCAGTTCTTTGTAGTATTTACCGGTTCTAAGAACACATCTAAATCTTGCATTATGACCTAAGGAGACCTTGCCCAGAAAGTCCTGCAGACGGTCCATGATTTCATTGCTAGAGTTAAGATGCCTGGATCCAAATTCTTGAAGAATCAATGGGAGATTCAATCCACTAGGAACATTGCCGAATGTTTCTGTTGCGATTTGTTTTAAAACAACATCATTGCTACAAACCATTTGCCAATCGGAGCAAACTTGTGAACATTTGGAAAGATCAGTCTTGTTTAAACGAGAAAAAATCTCCCTGATAAGGATGTCCATTGGGCATGCATGAATAGAGCTTGCAACATGTGAAGTTGTTTGACTTGAAGCTTTTGTATAACCTTGAATAATCGACATAATATTTTTTATTTCCTGTTTTAATTGTTTTTAATAGCTTAAATACAATTATATATAATTATAATAATTTAATTCAATGTAATATTTACTATATTATTTTGATGTAAAATCAATACTTTAACAAAGAGGCTTCTTGTAATTACTTCTTAAGCCATTGCTGTAAAGTAACTTATGAGAATTTAATTAAAATTATAAATTACTTTTTCTGCTCTGTACAATTCTCTCTGTTGCTTTTCTCATTTTTACCCTATAGTGATTCCTCAAAAGAGACACGCAATGAGTAGTAAAGATAATTTTAACCCGGATCGGGACCCCACAGTTCCTCCCAAGTTCAAGGTAGTGACCCTGGGCTGCAGGACGAACCAATATGAGTCGCAGGCGTATACGGACCAGCTTTTAGGCCTAGGCTACAAGAGGGCTGAGGAAGGGGAAGAGGCTGAGCTGTGCATCGTCAATACGTGCACGGTGACGGAATCGGCCGATAGTTCCAGCCGCCATCAGATTCGTCAGTTGGCCCGTCAGAATCCGACAGCTAGAATCGTGGTCACAGGCTGTCTTGCAGAGAGGGCTCCGGAAGGGCTTGTCAACTTGCCAGGTGTCGATCTTGTTGTTTCCAACAAGGATAAGGAAAAGCTTTTAAATTTAGCGCTGCCAGATGAGGAGATCCCTGAATTTACCATTCAGCAGTTTGATGCGCATACTAGGGCGTTTGTGAAGGTGCAGGATGGGTGCGATTCCTTTTGTACGTACTGCATTATTGCCTATGTCCGCGGAAGGTCCCGTTCGAGAAGGGTGGATGAGATTTTAGAAGAGGTGCGAGGACTCATTCGCAATGGGTACAAGGAAATCGTCCTGACAGGGATTAATGTCGGAGATTTCGATGGGGCTCCAAAAGAAGGGGAGAAGCCTGTCAAATTGTCTGAACTTGTGCGCGCCGTCGATCAGCTGGAAGGCTTGAAGCGGCTGAGGGTGTCTTCGATCGATCCTGATGAAGTCGATGAGGATTTTGCAGATGCCATTTTAAATGGCAAAAACACTTGTCCATCGATGCATATTGTCCTGCAATCGGGATCGAATGTGATCTTAAAGCGGATGAACCGCAAATACACGCGCGAGATCTTTTTAGAAACTGTAGAACGACTAAAAGCAGCAAATCCCGACTTTTCCTTTACCACTGATATTATCGTTGGTTTTCCCGGCGAGAGCGAGCTGGATTTTCAGGACACATTGGATGTCATGGAGAAGGTGCGGTTTGCCAAGGTGCATATGTTTCCCTACAGTCCCCGTAAGCGTACGCGAGCAGCTCTTTACCCCAATCAGATTCCAGAACCTGTGAAGCAGCAGAGAAAACAGCAGGTCTTGCGCCTTTCCGAGCAGCATGCTTTTGAGCTCAGACAATCCTACGTCGGGAAAAAAGGATGGGTACTCCTCGAAGGAGACCAAGCGGGGCACACCGATAATTTCTTAAGCGTTGTGCTACAGAGCAAAGGAAAACCCAATGAACTTGTGGAAGTGGAATTTATCGACAACTTGCCCGATGGGCTTTTAGGAAGAATCATCTCATGAAAATAGCCATCGCAGAGCGCTTGCATCCTTTCTCCCACCAAATGGGAACAAAATTTCTGATTCCTCACACCTCATGGGTCGTGCAGGTTTATCCAACCCGTCTATATTTCTCCGATCTTAAGAACAAAGAAGGTGCGTTTTATCTCTCTTTGGATTTTGAAGGACCCATTCAAGAGTTTACTGCAGAGCTCAACCTGGAACAGAACTTGCTCCATGTCTTTGGGAAGACGCAGCGAGGCTATATGCGCTATCAACTCTCTGCAAAAGAGAAAGGGATTTGGCTGAGCGTGGAAAAAGCGCCTCAAGACAAAATGGTTGCGCGCCGCTCCTCTGAAGAAATGGTTTTTTCTAAGAGTGAGTCCAAGCTGATTTGTGCAGCCTTGATAGAAAATAGGAATTCTCAAGAGAGGCTTTCACTAGGCATGCACAAGTCTCAAGATTGGGATCTGATACGACGAAGATTGGATGGTAAAGAGATCTTTCCGCATTGGTTAGACTTAAGCTCAATGATTCCACATACAGCGATAGAGAAGGCAGTTGGGAATTTTTCTCTTCTTGAGGCCTGCAGAAAAAAAATCGAACAAGGTGACAAGGTAAATGTACTCGATGCTTTTGAGAAACTCTTTCTCGCTGCTTTTGAGGGTGTGCTTGTTCCTCGTCTTGTAGATACCGATTATCAGGGTATTGCTCCTGAGGCGGATGTGCAAGGCAGTTCCCCCCTGTCTATTCTCACAGAAAGCGGGAAGCTGATCCGTTCTTTGTTTATTCAAGAAAAAGGGGGAGTTGTTTCTCTTTTGCCTTGTCTTCCGACGCCATTTCACTCTGGCAGGTTTATTCACGTCAGAACATCTCAAAATGCTTTGTTGAGTTTAGAGTGGTCCAAGAAGGCTCTGAAGAAGGTGACGATTGCACCTTCGGAATCTGGAGAGATGCGCCTAGAACTTCCGAAGGGTATTCGCTCCTTCCGCATGATGCGCGGAAAAGGCAAGCACCAGGTTGTGGAGGTCGATGCACAAAGATGCGCAAGGGTGGCTCTTGATGCGGGCAAAACGGTTCACCTCGATCGATTCTTGACTTAGTAGCTATTTACAAAAGCCCACGGCTCAAAAATTTTTTTACGTCTAGAAATTTATTGAGTTAAAATAGTTTATAGCGCATAATCGTCTTGATTATTTATCCCAAAAAATCTAAAATTAAGAATAGAAGAGGAAGCTATGCCATTTAAGCCGATGGACGAGAGCTTATATTTGAAGTATCTGAAAATGGTTGGCTGGAGCCTAACGAAAGGAAGTATAGATTATAAGCTCCACGACGAAGATGGCAATTTCTGTGTGCGATAAAAATAGCTCACGGGAAGCGTACCAAGCAAGAAGTAGTAGCCTTTAGCATACAAAAGACTGAAAAAGAATTTAAAATGAGGGGATGGACATGGCCTCCGAAAAAGAAATTAAAAAACACCTGAATATCGCCCTGAAGGAAATTGGGAAAATTAAGCCTTGGTTCGATGAGGACTTTAACGCTTGGATTTTTAGTCACAAGAAATATCCTGATGTTGAATATGCAGGTGATTCAGTTGAGGAAGTGATAAAAAATTATCCTCTCTATCTTCGCGATTTTATTGAAGAGAGGCTCAATGACAATCTAGCTCCTCACATAGAAAAGGCAACTAAAGGGCACGGTGGTAAGCGAGAGGGTGCAGGAAGACCTAAAGGCACAAAAAAAGAAAGCAAAGTCCGGGTATACCTTGCAAAGGATATAGCCAACTGGGTTCTAAGACATCCTGATGCAATTAGAAAGTTAATTGCTAGAAGTCGTCACTAAAAATTATAAAAGATCCAGTTAATGAGAGAGACTCTGCAACAAGGCTTCAACAGTAAGTATTTCATTGGCGATTTTTTGTAGCATGGTCATCGTCCATTGATGAAATTCTTCGCTCGAGGCCCCGCAGGTGTCCTCAGCAATAATGGTATAATAGCCAGCGTCGTGAGCTTCTCGAACACCGATATCAATCGCATTGTCTGTTGCCACACCAGCGAAGATTAAACGCTCAATGTTTTGGGAAATTAAGGATTTGGTCAGGTCTCCATTACAATGGAAAGGGCTTGCAGCAGTTTTATTGATTACTACATCATTTTTCTGATAATTTAGACCCTCTACAAACTCCGTATCTTTATTCCCAATCTGGAACAATCCCTGAGATTTAGCATAATTAAACATCTTGGAATGTTTAGGCGCTCCTGTGTAATTCGAGTCAAAAGCTAATCGCACAAAATAAATTGGGATATTATGCTCCCGAGCCGCTTTAATTAGTTTATTGGTATTCGCCAATATGGGATGGTTTTTCGCATAATCTTTGCAAGAACCCCCAATAATTCCATTGATATAGTCGATTACAAGTAGAGCCGTTTTCATAGTGAACTTCTAAGGATCGATTTATATCTGACATGTAACACAGGCACCCAATTTGAGCAAGCGGGTGCCTGCGTTACACACTTGCATGACACACCCTTCCCCAAAAAATAACCATCCTGTATATCGCTCTGATAACCAGGAGTAGAGATGACTGTGAAGGCGCGCGAAGAAAAACAGATCGATCTTGCTTCATCGATCCATGATCCTCATCAAGTGCTCGGCCTCCATCAAATGTCTGATGGGAGCAAGGTGATTCGTCTGTGGCGCCCTGGGGCTTCTTCCGTCCATCTGGAGCTTTTTGGCAAGATTGTGGAAGCCAAAAAAATAAGCCGGGATGGACTTTTTGGAGTGAAGGCGCCCGCATCTACGATTTTTGCGGACTATAAAGTCTATCATCAAGGGGAAGTGCTGCGGCACGACCCCTATGCCTTTTTGCCCACATTTGGGGAGATCGATGCGCATTTGTTTGCTAAGGGAGTGCATTATCAACTTCATGAGGTATTGGGGGCTAGAGTGTGCATACACCAAGGAGTTATGGGCGTTAAATTTGCGCTTTGGGCGCCAAATGCTGCCTCTGTGAGCCTTGTCAGCGATTTTAATCATTGGGATGGCCGGTTGAACCCAATGAGACGATTGGGTGGATCGGGAGTGTGGGAGCTGTTTGTTCCAGGGATTGGTAGTTTTGAAAAGTACAAGTTCGAAATCCGGACACAAAGCGGGGAGTTGCTGCTAAAATCAGACCCTTATGCGCATTTTACCGAATACCGGCCTGCAACGGCGTCGGTTGCTTTTGATGTGAATCATTATTCGTGGGGCGATCAAAAGTGGATGGAAGAGAGGGCGGCGCGGAGTAAATCCTCTTTTCCGATGAATATCTACGAAGTGCATTTAGGTTCTTGGAAAAAAAATAGAGATCAACCGTTAAATTATCGAGAGCTGGCTGTAGAGCTTGCAGCTTATTGCCAAGAGATGAAGTTTTCTCATGTCGAATTATTGCCTATTACGGAGCATCCTTTGGATGAGTCCTGGGGATATCAGGTGACGGGATTTTTTTCTGTCACAAGCCGCTATGGCACTCCAGAGGATTTTCAGTTTTTTGTCGATCATTTGCATAAAGCGGGCATTGGTGTGATTTTGGATTGGGTTCCTGCGCATTTCCCGACGGATGGACATTCTCTTTCGCAGTTTGATGGAACTTTTCTTTATGAACATGAAGATCCCAGACAAGGATTTCATCCTCATTGGAACACCTACATTTTTAACTACGGCAGGCATGAGGTCTGCAATTTTTTGATTGCAAGTGCTCTTTTTTGGTTTGAAAAGATGCATATCGATGGTTTGAGAGTCGATGCAGTTGCCTCCATGCTCTATCTGGATTATGGCAGAAAGGAAGGGGAGTGGATCCCTAACCAATACGGTGGACATGAAAATCTCGAAGCGATTGAATTTATTAAACATCTCAACTCGGTTGTTCATGAGCGTTTTCCCGATGTGTATATGATCGCAGAAGAGTCGACGTCGTTTACGGGAGTCTCTCATTCTTTAGAGCAAGGCGGTCTGGGGTTTAGTTTGAAATGGAACATGGGTTGGATGAATGACACGCTCCGTTATTTTCATAAAGACCCGCTTTTTCGCAATCACAATCAGAATGATTTGACCTTTGGGCTGACTTACGCCTTTTCGGAAAAGTTTATTTTACCTTTTTCTCACGATGAGGTGGTGCATGGCAAGGGAGCGCTACTTGCAAGGATGCCTGGTGATGATTGGCAAAAATTTGCCAACTTAAGACTTCTGTACAGCTACATGATGTGCCAGCCGGGGAAAAAACTCCTTTTTATGGGAGGAGAGTTGGGGCAGTGGAATGAATGGAATTGCAATGGCTGTCTAAACTGGGAACTTCTGCAGTACGATAGGCATAAAAAGTTGCATCGCTATTTTAAAGAGATGAATGCATTTTACCATCAGCATCAAGCGTTGTGGGAGTACGACTTCGACTTTCGGGGGTTTGAGTGGGTGGAGTTTTCAGACAGGACCAACTGTGTCATCAGTTATTTAAGAAAAGCAGCAAATCGCGCTCTTTTCGTCGTGCACAATTTTACCCCTAATTTTGTGCCCCATTATTTCATTGGTTTGCAGAATGTAGCTTCTTTGAAAGAGGTCTTTAATACAGATAGAGAAGAATATTGGGGATCTGGCAAAATTAACAACGATGTCGAGATTGTTCAAGATGATCAAGGTAAAAGGATTGGGGTGAAGATGCAGCTTTCTCCGCTTGCGACGTTATGTTTTGAGGTGCAATTTGTCTCCTAAAATCGATTCTATCACCAAAGAAGAATACCGAGAATTGATTGCAGAAGTTTTAGAGCATGACATTCACTATTATGTTGAGGCCAAGCCGGTCATTTCTGATTATGAATACGACCAATTGCTCAAAAAGCTCGAAGAGATCGAGACCAAGCATCCTCAGTGGGTCAGCAAATCCTCTCCAACGCAGCGGGTGATCGGCGGTATTTCTAAAGGGTTTAAACAAGTCGAGCATACAGTGCCCATGCTCTCGCTTGCCAATACGTATTCTCGAGAAGAGCTGGAAGATTTTGTTAAGCGTGTTCACAAGTTGCTTGGTCGTTCTGCAAGCGAGTTTTGTGCCGAGCTCAAAATGGACGGCGTTGCGGTGACCGTGCGCTATGAAGATGGCCTTTTTGTTCAAGGGCTAACGCGCGGCGATGGACGCAAAGGGGAAGATATCACGGAAAACATGAAGACGATCCGCTCTGTCCCTATGAAACTGCATGGGTCAAATATTCCCGATGTTTTAGAAGTGCGCGGGGAAGTCTACATGACGCATGAGGTCTTTGAAGAGCTCAACGAAGAGAAAAAAGAAAATGATGAAGAACTCTATGCCAACCCCCGCAATGCGGCAGCTGGCTCATTAAAACTGCTCGATTCTAGAGAGGTTGCCAAACGTAAACTCAGCGCCGTCTTCTACGGGTTTGCAGATGAGATCGATCCTCCCGTAGAGACGCAGCTAGAATGCCACAAATATTTAAAAAAGATTGGCCTTCCCGTCTTCGATGAGCATTTTCGCAAAGGCTGTCATAGCGTCGATGCGATTTTAGATTTTGCCGATACCATCGAAGAAAAAAGACATAACCTCCCTTATGACATCGATGGGATGGTTGTAAAAGTGGATGATCTCAAGCTTCACGACCAGCTCGGCTTCACAGGAAAAAGCCCTCGCTGGGCTGTAGCTTATAAATTTGCTCCGGAGCAAGCGCTCACGCGCCTTTGCGACATCACCGTTCAAGTGGGAAGAACGGGAGTGCTCACACCAGTCGCAGAGCTCGAGCCTGTCTTTTTAGCAGGAAGCACGATTGCAAGAGCCACACTGCACAACCAGGAAGAAGTAGAACGCAAAGATATTCGCGTTGGCGACTGGGTCACGATTGAAAAAGCAGGGGATGTCATCCCGCAAGTCGTCGCCGTCGATCATAAACGCCGCCCTCATCACACTCACGCTTGGAAAATGCCGCACAAATGCCCATCCTGCGGCACCACCGTTGTGCAAAGCGAAGAAGAGGTGGCGGTGCGTTGTCCCAATGCTACGGGATGTCCTGAGCAGCAAATGCGGCGCATTATTTATTTTGCTTCTAAAGATGCGATGGATATCGAACACCTCGGAGAAAAGGTCGTTGAGCAGCTGTTCACCAAAAAACTCATCCGCAGCTCATCCGACATCTATGCACTCACGGCAGAAGATCTCGCCAAGCTCGAGGGATTTAAGGAAAAGTCGATCCAAAACTTACTCGAGAGCATCGATAAGTCCAAAGATGTGACCCTAGCGCGCTTTATTCTTTCTTTAGGCATCAAACACGTCGGTGAAGGGA